>JAFGSQ010000005.1 GCA_016934535.1 candidate division WOR-3 bacterium | reverse complement strand
TCCCTTCTCGAATCAATAGCCGAAACCGCGGAAGATAAATTCATAAAAGCGTCGGCTTTTTTCGACCTGTACAAGCTGACTGGAAGAAAGGAATTCGCTGAAAAAGCCTACAAAATCTTTGTAGACTTATATTCTTCCGTGCCGAAATACGAATACAGGATAAATCTTGAAAAAATAAGAGAAATAGTCAAAAACTTCGCTTCAATAAATGAATTGCTCTGATTCAGAAAAACCGTTCGATTCTTCGGAGATAAAATCAATATTATTTTTGTTTGATCAGATATGAAAAACCTTGTGCCGGATTTCGTAAAGCGTAATTTCGCCAAAGGAATAAAGTCCGGAAAAACAGAATGCTTCGTTATTATGGCTGATATAACGGGCTTTTCAGGCACAACGGAAAAATGTCTTCAAAAAGGCAAAAAAGGATGCGAGAAACTTAATGAAATTCTTTCCTCCGCTTTTATCCCGGCGATAAACGCCGTGTACGATAACGGCGGTTTCATCGGAGCCTTCGCCGGTGACGGATTTACTGCCATATTCGAAAAATCCGACTGCGTCATCCCGGATGTTTTCAACGCTTCAACTAGAATTTCAGAAGTGTTCGTATCAGACGGTGAAATAAAATTGAATTATAAAATCGGCCTTTCTGTAGGCTTCAGCACCTGGAAGATAATCGAAACACCCTATCAGAATTCCTTCATTTTCGAGGGAGAAGCAATAGAAAGAGCTGCATATTTCAAGAGCAAGGCTTCTCCCGGTGAGATAATCGCCGATTTCAGAATATCGGCGGACGAGGGTTCGGACGAATACAAAACAAAATCAGAAAACAATACAGGCGTCAAAAAGAGACCGGTTCAAACACGGAAAGCGCCGATAAAGAATCGCGGAAAAAAAGCAAATTATGACGAAAGATTTTGGGTCAATCCCGCGGTAATATCCGCCCGCGACCTGGCTGAATTCAGGGACATAGTCTCGTGTTTTATTTGTTTCGAAAAATCAGGAAACCCTGCATACGGTTTGCATAAAACCATCGAACTCTCCTACGAACACGGGGGATACCTTAATAAAATTGATTTCGGCGACAAAGGGGGAATAGTGCTCGTGGTTTTCGGCGCACCATTGGAAATAGAAAACAAATTTTCCAAAGCCGCCGATTTCGCTTTGGCCATCAGAAAAATCAAGCGTTTCGAAGTTAAAACAGGCATCTCATACGGAAAAGCTTTTTGCGGTTTCATAGGCAACGAGAAACGGTCGGAATATACAGTTCTCGGGTCCGCCGTTAATATTTCTTCCAGAATCGCCGAAAAGGCTTCCGGACATGAGATTATCTGTGACGAAACTTTTTCCAGAAAAATAAACGTCTCTTATAATTTATATCCTCTCGGCGAAGAATATTTGAGAGGAATAAAAGATAAAATCTCTCTTTTCGGTCTCGGTTCAAAAAAATCCGGGTACAAGTCAAAAATAATTTCACGCGTTGAATTTGTCGGCAGAAAAATGGAACTCGAGAGACTTGTTGAATTGTCCGAAAAAGTGAAAAGTGAAATAAAATCGATGACAGTTCTGGTTTCCGGAGAATCGGGCACAGGTAAAAGCCGTTTAATAGAGGAATTCAACGCTGAACTCGGGAAAACAAAGTTCGATGTTCTGAAAATTGAGTGCGACGACATTCTCAAGAAGCCTTTCAGCCCCCTCATAAACTTTTTAAAAGAATACTTTGGATACTCCGATACTGACAGTGAATTTTTAAACAAAGTTAGATTCGAAGACACATTGCAAAGAAAAGTAAAAAAAATTGCACATTCAGGGGATACCGGACTTTCAGAAAAAATATCCGGAGCTTCGGAATGCCTCTCCATGCTTCTTGGAATAGCTTCCAAAGGAAGCGGTTTTGAAAGCCTTGACGCCAAAACAAAGTATGAACTTTGTTTTGGCGCCATAAAAAACGTTTTGTTAGCCGAATGCTCCGATAAACCAACTGCTTTAGAGATTTTCCAGGCTTCCGATATCGACAAAGATTCTCTCAACATAATTCTTTCTCTCGCAAAATCGTTGAAAAATCTCCCGTCAATTATAATTTTCGAGTCGAGAGATCCTTCTCTGGAGGTATCATTGCTGAAAACAGATATAACGTATCACATATCAATTCGCCTCGAAAAGCTTTCGAAGTCGGAAAGCGAATCACTGTTTAAAAATTACGTAAAAATTTCTGAAACGAAACAACATTCAGAACTCTCAGACATGCACTTCGACGAAGAAATCTATTCAATATCGGAAGGTAATCCGTTATACATCGAGAACATCGCCGGACACGTTCTCAGAGAGGGATTTTCAGCAGATTCGGACGCTATGAAAAAAATCCTCTCGGAACCATTAAATCTCAAAGAGCTGATATTGTCGAGATTCGACAGGTTCGGAAAAGATCTGAAAGAAGCCGTCCGTGTGGCGAGCATTCTCGGCAATTCATTCTCAGAGGAGATATTTTGCGAGGTTTTCGGAGAATTTTACCCGGAATTAGATTCAAAAAATTGCCTCAATGACGGAGTAGCTCAAAATGTTTTTAAAAAAACACCGGAGGGTTACGGATTTTCGAGCGCGCTCACACGGGAAGTTATCTACAGTGTTCAGATGAATCCTTTTTTGGGAAAGATTCATTTTTCAGCGGCTGAATTTCTTAAAAACAGACGACAGCGCGAAAAATTATCATACGAAGACATTGCCGAGCATTACAGAGCTTCCGAGAGTTTTGACATTGCTGCCGATTACTACTTAAGAGCCTCAAAAGCGTTCTTCGATATTTTTCTCAACGAAAGAGCCCTTTCGTGCCTCGAAAAAGCAGAAAAAATCCTGCCTCCCGGTTCTTTTTCACAATTTTTCGAGATATATTACATCAAAACATCAATTTACAGATTGATTGGAAAATGGAGCCAGGCAAAAAAATGCGTTCAAAAATGCCTGGAAACGGCTCAACGGAGCAAACTTCCTGAAAAATACTGCCTGGCGCTTGATATGCTCGCTTCCCTGGAAAGAAACAGCGGAAATCTCACAAAAGCAATGAACCACGCGAAAAGAGGTATCCGGATAGCAAACTCAACCGGAGATGTCAAACTCACTGCTCTTCTTGAATCTTCCTTGGGTAATACTTGTTACAGAAAAGGCGATTACGAAGAAGCAATAAACCATTATTCAAAAAGCATTTCCTCGATAAAGGGAGACAAGACCGCTGAAGCAAAAATACTAGTCAACATGGCGAACATAAAAGCCGAGAACGGGAACCTGGAACAATCACTCAGATTATATTTGCGGGCCCTCAAATTGAGCAGGTTTGTAAAAGACATTAAAACAGAATCCGTTGTGCTTTTAAATCTCGGAACAATATATCTTTCACTCCAAAATTCTGAAAAAGCTATGAAAAGCTTTAATGAAAGCCTCAGGATCAAGGAATCATATCAGGACAAAGACGGGATAGCCATTTTGAAAAGCAACATCGGTCATATTCACGAAGAAAAAGGCAATTTTGAAACCGCGCTGAAGTGCTATGAAGAAAGCGCAGAGCTCGCCGGAGAGATAGGAGACAAAAGAAGCCACGCAATAGCATTATGCAACAAGGCGAGTGTGTTCTCAAAACTCAAGGAATTCAAAAAAGCCAAAGATCTTTATGTGAAAGCCGTGAAACTTTCAAAAATGTCCGGATCCAAATATAATCTTTGTTTTTATCTTTACAGTCTCGCCGATCTTTATTTTGAACTGGGCGACTTCGAAAAATCCAGAATATCTCTCGATGAGGCACTGAAATCGGCTTCAGAAGTAAAAAGGACATCAGTCATTGAAAGCTGTGATGTCCTGGGATTGGCTCTGGATTTCAAAACCGGCAAATCACCTGATGCCGCTTTAGCCAAGCTTACGAGAAAATCGGAGAAAGCCAAAGACGCCGAATCCAAAGCATTTATATCCTACTTGTTATTCAATTTGACAAAAGAAAAGCTCCATGCCAGAGTAGCGCTGGAGCAATATAGTAGTTTGTTAGATAAAACACCTAAATATGAAAACAAAGTACGTAAAGATGAGCTCGAATCTTTCATTGTAAGATATTGCTCGCATTCGAACCAGGAGGACAAATGAAAATCGAAAAAGAAATGGTCGAAGGTTTTCACAGAAAGACGGCTGTGGAACTTTTCAACTTCGTCTGGGACATGCTCGACAAACAGGATAGAACCGAAGAAGAGGACAGATTGATGATCCACGCCGCTCACGCTTCTCTTTTTCACTGGCTCCAGGTCGGAGACGAAGAAAACGATTTTCTCGGCGAGTGGCAAGTCTCGAGAGTATACAGCGTATTGGGAAAAGGAGAATCAGCCCTTTATCATGCGAACAACTCATTGTCTGTGTGCAGAAAAAACGGATTCAAAGGATTCAATCTCGCTTACGCTCACGAAGCAATAGCCAGAGCTCAAAGCGTTTTAAAAGATTTCAAAGAAGCTGAAGTAAATCTCGAAAAGGCTGTCCATTTATCCAGAGATTTGGACAAGGAGGAAGAGAAGAAAATGCTGGAAGACGATCTTAAAACGCTTTCAGATATCGTCAAGACTGGAAAGAATTAGGTCTTCAGGGCTGAATTTTATCATCTTCAGTTCATTTGCTGTAAACCATTTCGGGCTTCTTTTTTCAGAGTTGTTTTTTTCAAAGACGTACCCGTTTTTCGTCACTCCTTCGACGGGTTCTGATAAAAAAAACAGCTCAATTGTGAAAGTTTTTTTTTCTTCGTCGAAAATTTCGTTCAAACCGATAAGTTTTTTTATTGACACAGCGACGCCTGATTCCTCATAAGCTTCCCTTTTTGCGCACTCGAAAACCGAGAAATCCTCCTCTTTGAATTTTCCGCCCGGAGGTATCCACATTTCTTCAGGGCTTTTCAAACTTCTTACGAGTAGCACTTCTGCGCCGCGGACGATTATCGCGGCGCATCTCAATTTTATCCTCAATCGATTACTCCCGGATTTCCTTCGCTTCTATCCAGAATTCGGACAGTCTGTCTAGGCCTGCGCTGTCGAGATATGCCCTGTATCGTTCTATTTGCTCTACTTCGTCGTGGTGCGGTCCGGAATCGCAGTCTTCTTCGAGACCTTTTTCCCAATCACTGAGGTATTCTCTGTCAATTATCAGCTGTTTTACAACTCCAAAAACCGTTACCTCTTTTCCTGTCAGTTCCTGGTTAAAAGGATCCATCCCTTCAGACGCTGTCACATGAACAGAAAATGAATCGTCCTGGCAGAGATTCATTCTCATCCCGCTGTGCCTGCAGACGTGATCAACCGTTCCTTTTACGAAAACTTCCTCCCCCGCCAGGCCGGAGAAATTTCTGCAGAGCGTTTCTACGTCATATATCTCCTCCGGCAAGGAATAATTACCGGTTTCTTCAGCTTCTGCTGTTAATACGATCATCGCCGCGGCGGCGATGAAAATAAATATTTTTCGAATCACGGAACCTCCTGAAAATATTTACAATAAAAATAATCCGGAATACGTCTTATAATCATGGGAGCAAACATGAACGAAATAATAACACAGAAATTCAAAGACGAAAAGCGGAAGCTTCTGTCTTATATAAACTCCAGGGTAGGAGACCCCGATGAATCCGAAGACATTCTTCAGGAAGTCTTTGAAAGCGCTGTTCTCAATTTCAACACAATCAAATCCATCGAAGCTGTGACTTCCTGGCTCTTCTCGGTCGCGCGCAACAAAATATCAGATTTTTTCAGAAGAAAGAAAAGAGAATCCCTCGACCCTAGAGATGTTTTGGAACTCGAAGACCTGATTGAAGACAAGGACAGCGACATTGAAAACAGCATAAAAATCGAGATTTTCACCGAAAAACTCTCTGAAATCATCTCCTCAATGCCCGAAAAGCTTTATTCCGTTTTTGTGTATCATGAATTGGAACTCCTGACTTTCAGAGAAATATCTGAAATTACCGGCACACCAGTTAATACGCTGATTTCGAGAAAAAGGGAGGCCGTGGTTTTTTTGAGAGAAAAATTGAAATCATTCAAGGAGGACATATGTTTTTGAGTATTTTTAAAAACAAGATTCTGCTCGTCACCGGAGGTATAGTTTTCGGCGCACTGATTGCACTTTTGTTCGGATTTTTCGTCAAAATCCTATGGAACTGGCTTATGCCCGAATTGTTCTCTTTGCCGAAGATATCCTACTGGCAGGGATGGGGATTGGTCCTTTTGTCCCACATTCTATTCAAGCACACGGACCATCAATTCAGAGGAAGGGTTCGCGACTACAGGCCGAGAGATTTGAGGCATAAGATCAGACAGAACATTCAGGAATCTGAAGACGCCCAAATATGAGAAGGCGGCGCATTCGCGCCGCTTTTTTTCAGTTGACAGCAGGATCAGTAAGTTTTCCCATGAATAAAACACATCCCGTTTCATTGTCCTTGATAACGAACAGAAAAGGATGATCCGCATTAAAAACATTTCTGATGTCCATACTGACGGATGTCCTCTCCATCAGGACTGCTGTCGCCGCCGCCGCTTCCGTGCCTTCTTCGTCGACAGCTATGAACGCCTGATGGATCACGTAGCTTATGAAAAGATCGCGGTTTCCAGTCATACCGGAGAAATCCGCGGCTCCCGGGATGAAAGCCTGAGTCATACCCATAGTATTCAGTACTTCGTTCAGATTGAACTTCGCCTCAATTTTGAATTTTGGGAAATATATGACAACTTCCGAACTCGTCAGTGAACTCATGTAATAATCCATTTTAAAAGCGTCTAAAGATTCCTCGAAAGAGTTTATCGGAACTTTGGGCAGAAAAACGACCATGGATAGAGTCCCGTCTTTGTATGGCATTTCGAGGATCTGGACTTCTTCGTCTTCGTAGTAACCGAATCTCGCCTCGGAGTTATCGAGAAACATCATGTCGGTTTCCACCGTTTTATCTTCAGACACGCTGAAAGAAGATTTTTTTGTTTTTTCGGAGTCAAACGTGTAAAGCCAGATACCTTTAAAATAGATGGCGTTTGTCAAAACAAGAGTGGTCATCGGATTTATCTGGCCGGGAGATAATAGGTCTGTAATCTTTCCGGCGGTATTTTCTTCGACCCAGATATTTATTTTCTGTCTTGACCCCTCGGGATCGTTCTCAAAATCCATGTTCACTGCTTTGCCGCCGTAATATCTTTCAACAGCGGATATGAAATCGCCGAGGAATGGGTATCCATACTGAGTCCATATCGCGTTCGCGGCGGAAAGAGTGCATTCGCGTCCTCCAGAATTTATTTTTTCAAGAAGAGACATGTACTCGTACCTCGTCTGCGAAATATCAAATCCGAGACGCAGGACATTGCGCATCTGTTCAGCAGTCGCACCGTCGGCTCCTTCGTAGGTCATAGTCAATGCGTCGTGAACACTGAAAGGCGAAAGGATCATGTTCTGATCTGACTCGGAAGCCGCTGTTTTGTAGAAATCAATGGAGAACTCGTTCATTCCCGAAACTATCCTGCCCGTGTCAAAAGGCAGTGAAAGTGAAAAAATGCTCTGTCCGTTGGTTTTTATTGGAGCCAGCAGGAAGAAAATACCGGCCAGTAAAACAATTTTCTCATTTTTGCCCATAAAACCCTCCTTTTCGTTAATATTACATCATTTTCAGTTCGAATATTCCGAATTTAATAAAATTTTTCTCAAAACAAAGTATGTGGACAAACTACTTTTTCAATCCTAAAATTACAAAAAAAGGCGACCCATGAATTTCGGAGCTATTTACAATCAGGTTCTTATAACTGTTTCGAGTGTATGCTCTCTCGGCAGTGATCAATATTCTTATTCTGCAAACGTCCTGACGCAATCGAAATTCAGTGTTTTTATGATATGACTTCAGAAAGCGAGGATTGAAAAGGAATTTATCAAATATTTTTGCACGAGTGTATTTTTTTATAGAAAAATCAAATCACAAAAAGAGAGGATCAAATGAAATTCGTCTTTCCGGCATTTATGATTGTCTATGGTATCCTTCACATTCTGTCTCTGTTTGTAAAATATCCCGGATTTTTAAATTACCTTT
>JAFGSQ010000004.1 GCA_016934535.1 candidate division WOR-3 bacterium | reverse complement strand
TGAGGGGACTTGAACCCCCAACCCCTGGAACCACAATCCAGTGCTCTAACCAGTTGAGCTACACCCACCATAGTATTCGCGCCTGGAGGGATTTGAACCCGCGGCCCTCGGATTAGAAATCCGATGCTCTATCCAACTGAGCTACAGGCGCGTAATAGAAAACTAAATTATATTTTATATTCCGTTCTGTCAAGAAAGATTATACATTTTTTATCCGGAAAAAGTATAATTGAGACAGCGAGAAGGAGAAGCGGCCGCCGGTTATGAGAAATAACCGGAGGAAAGTCCGGACACCGCAGAGCGGGATGCTGGGTAACGCCCAGGAAGCGCGAGCTTACAGAAAGTGCGACAGAAAAAAACCGCCGATGGCCGCAAGGCTCAGGCAAGGGTGAAAAGGTGCGGTAAGAGCGCACCAGATTTCCGGGCAACCGGGGATGCTGAGTAAACCTCATCCGGTGCAATGCCGAGTAGGAGAGAAGAAACTGCTCGTTTCGCCAGACTCTCGGGTAGGCAGCTCGAGGCAGACGGCAACGTCTGTCCCAGATCGATGGCCGCATAAACAGAATCCGGCTTATCTCCTTCTCGCTTTATACCTCGTCGAAAAGGACTCCCCTGCCGAGAAGATTTTCAGGATCGAAAGCTTTTTTCACCCGCTTCATGTCTTTTAGAATTTTGTCGTCATACATTATTTTCATGTAGTCTTTTTTAAGTCTGCCGAGACCGTGTTCCGCGCTGAGTGAACCTCCCATAGACACTACTTCTTTAGCAATTTCAGAGTAAATCGCTTTCGCTTTTTTAAGTTCATCCGGATTTTTGGGTATCACGTTTACATGAGGATGCCCGTCGCCTACGTGGCCGAAAATGAGGTATTGAAGGCCTGATCCGCCGAGTGACTCTTTGAAAAGACTCAAAAGACGTTCTGTTTTGTCGGGTGGTACAGACATGTCTGATCCCACCTTGTGGATTTCGGGATGTTCCCTTTTAATTTCTTTTATTCTGTGATTTACAGCTTCAGGAAGCGAATGCCTTATGTTGTTTACTGTCTCCGCCTCTTTTTTGGTGTCTCCGCCGAACACTTTGTCCATGTCAATACCTGTCTCTGACGCCGTCTCTTCAAGCTTTTCGTAAAACAGGTCGGTGTCTTCATCTGAAGCCTCAAAGTCCGCAAACAGCACATCGCAGTTATACACGGGTAGATAAGCCGTCAGTTCTTTTCTGTCGGCGTAAAATTTACGCAAGAATTCAATTGAGTAAGAATCCAGATATTCGACGCTTCTCAAAACCTCAGGCATTTTTGCTTCGAAAATTTTTATGAAATCGAGAAGTTTTCGTGTTTCGTCGAAAAAAAACATGCCGGAAAATACGAAATCGGGTATTTTTCTCATAATAATTTCAGCTTCCGTGACTACTGCGAGCGTCCCTTCGTTGCCGCAGAGAACGTCTATTAAATCAACGTTGCTCCAAAGATTGTAGCCGACGTTGTTCTTCCTCATTTTCCTCGGAAAACTGCCTTCGAGTTTAATAATTCCTCTTCCCGGAACGTTCATTTCGAAATCGTCGCTTAAAACGTGTTGCCCTCTTTTTATGTCGAAAAAAGTACCGTCGAAAAAATAACCTTTCAGCCCCGTTACGAATTTTTTTGCTGAGCCGTATTTAAAACTTCTCGAACCGGAAGCGTCCGTGGCTATTATCCCTCCCATGGAAGCACTGCTCTCCGTCGGATTAGGCACAAAATAAGCGTTTTCTTTCGCAGCGGAGACTTGAAGTTCATCCAAAGTTACGGGCGAGCTTACAAGGCTTCTTATTTCTTTTTTTTCAGTGAAGAATTCGATAGATTTTTTCATCTTGGCAAACGTCAAAAGGGCGCCGCCGAAAGGCAGGGCACCGCCGACCAGACCTGTCCTCGCTGAAGAAACAGTCACGGGAACACCTTTTCCGGAGGACGCTTTAAGCGCTTCACCCACCTCTTCACTTGTTTCCGGCATGTAGACGATATCGCACCAGGAACCGGGCATGTTAGATTCGTCAAAAAGAAGATCCGGATCAGACTTACTCAATTCGGAACCCGCTATAATTATCATGTGCCTCCCAAAATAGCTTGATGTTTTGAACTCGTGGCTTTTTAATAATAACATGGATAATGATTACTTAAAAGTATTCGGAAGCGGAAACGAAATAGGAGCAAGTTGTTTTCTTCTTTCCCTCAACGGAACCGGCATTCTCCTCGACTGCGGCATGCACCCTAAAAAGACAGGCAGTGAAGCTCTTCCGGCAGTAGATTTTTTCTCATCTTATCCCGACGTCGGTTTGATAACCCATTCACATCTCGACCATATTGGTTCCCTGCCTCTATTTTACAGACAAATCCAGTTTTACGCGAGTAAGCCGACTATAGCCATAAGCAGATTCATGCTTGAAGACTCGGCGTCTGTTCAGGAAAGACGCTATTACGAAGATCCTGAAAATTCTCCCGAACCTTTTTTCACTGAAAAAGAAGCAAAAAAAGCCGTAAAGTCCATAAAACCTTTCAATAAATCGCAATGCCTCAGGCTCAGAGGCAACGTAAATATCTTCGCGTATCCGGCCGGACATATACTCGGAGCCAGGTCTTTTTTCATCGAATCTCCGAAACTGTCCGTCCTTTATACGGGTGACATATCTCTTTTCGATCAGCTGACTGTACCCTCTGCTGAAATCGAATCATTGAAGCCTGACGTCATGATCATGGAAGGCACTCTTGGTCTGGAGAGCGACGCCGCGTCGAGACGGAACAAAGAGATAAAAATATTCGCCTCAGAATTGTCAAAAATTCTTCTCGAAAGACAATCCGTCCTATGCCCCACTTTCGCTCTCGGAAAAACGCAGGAAATTTTATGCATCTGCGACAAACTCATGTCGGAAGGTAAAATTCCCTATGTCCCCATAGTTCTGGCAGGTCTCGGCAAGAGGATAAAAAGAATATATTCGAGATTTCTGGGAGGTTCGTTCAGGACAAACAGCGCGGTGGAAATTGACCTCAGAGGAAACACTTCTTTAGACAAAATCCTCGAATACGGTCCGGCGATTTTCCTTATGACGAGCGGAATGGCCGTTCCTGGAACGCCTTCGTACAAACTCGCGAAAAGAATAATGCAGAGGGAGGAAAACGCCATTTTCTTCGTAGGATACATCGATCCCGAATCGCCTGCTCACAAAATATTAAATTCAGAAATCGGCGAAATCGTAGAACTGGACGGAAAAGGCGATCACGCCGCAAAACTGAACCCGAATATAAAATCCTTCAGAATAACTTCTCATTCCGACAAAACACAGTTGATAGAACTTGTGGAAAAAATATCTCCGTCAAAACTTATTCTCGTACACGGCGACGAATCAGCCCTCGACAGTCTCAAATCAGAATTTTCAAAGAAATTTGACGTGAGCAAGCCATGCCGAGGAGAGACAGTCGGTATATCTAACTGATTTCACTCAGTTTATTAAGTATGGATTCTTTAGCCCCTTTACCGCAGAAAGCGTAATTCGCGGTTTGTTTGGAGATGGAAGTGATTTCTTCGACCGAGAGTCCGAACGAGGATTTGAGGAGGACTATCTCGTTTTCTATCGAAGAGTCTGTCAGTTCAGGATAACCGCTCGACACTACAGTCTTGTACCCTTTTCTGAAGTATTCGACAAATGGATAATCGACAAGGGAAAAATTCGAAAAAAAAGCGAGATCTGACGCTGGTGATATCTGAACGGCTATTTTGTTTTTCCTGAGATCTCCGAGAATATCTTCGAGTCTGGCGTTGTAGTGAATTCTTCTTACTCCATCCATGTGTATTTCGTCTAAAAATCTACTTTTTTCGATTTTACTCGTGAAGTCGAGAACAAATAAAAGTCCTGATTCTGAAAGCCTTTTGGCGTAAGAAGTTATTGATGATTCACCTTTCCTAATTAAACTCGAGCCTTTTATCCAGCCTTTATCCATAATTTCGCAAGCATAGTCGAGAGCTCTTAAAAATACAGTTTCTTCGACCGATGTGTCCAGTTCGGGCACTATTGAAAAAAAACCGCCAGTCCTTTCCGACGCCTCCATCAGCGAGTAATAAGATGAAGTGATAACGTCTTCGAAACTTTTCTGATCCTGTGTCGCGTTGGTGAAATTTATTACAAATTCGGTGTATATAACGTGATGAAGAGTCTGATACGCGAGAATTTTTGAAAGGGTCACTGGCAGGTTTCCTTCTTTGATCATTTTAGGAAAAATCTTTTTTTTAAAAGCGAGCAAGTCCCTGCACGAGTCGATATGTTTGTCCGTCTCGTCAGTAAATTCGCCGAACACAGCTTCGACGTGCATGCCTATGTCGAGCAGATACGGCCATCCATGGCGTTTTGAAATGCCTCCTTCTCTTAGAACGAGTTTTCTGTCATTTCTGTTGTTCATTTGGTAAGCGACGGGTAATTAATGCCGAATCTTTTCAAATAGAATATTTTTGTAATTGTAAAAACTGTCAGAAAAGCCGCTGTCAGGACGGGAAACAAAACGAATGAAATCAGGACAAGACCGGCGTTGCTTATCCGCATGGTGACGAGAGCTGATTTTTTTGTTTTTTTTAAGAGTCCGAATAAATGAGCCGGAATAGCGATCGCCGAGGCGAAAATACAGGGAATGTTTCTGAAAATAATTGAAATCACGAGGGCGGCACAATAAAGAACTATGGAAATTATGTAAGTTCCGGTTTCTCCCAGAAAAACGCCTATTGAATTCTTGCCGTCTTTTCTGTCGCCTTCGATGTCCGCTATTGTAGTAGATCCGAATCCCGCAAGACCTATGAGAACTATAGGAACTGCGGATTTTATAAGAAAACCGTCGAAAAGCGATACGGTCAGAAATCCTGCGGCGAGATTGAGAAAACCGTACCCGAAGGCGTTGGCAATCATATCCGCCCCGGGTCTCGCGTTTAGCCTGAAAGGTTTGACTGAATACATGAGCCCGAGGGCTACTGACGACAGGATTACATAAAAATAAGCCATTCCTCCCGCGAAAATTTGTGCAAATGAGAAATAGAAGGCCGCACAAAGAACAATAAAATAAATTACAGAGGCTTCAAAAACAGCTGACCACGTAGAAATGTGCCCGTCTGAGACGAAAAAATTCTTTCTGTTAATAAGATCCGATTTTTTATCGGCTATCTGATTTATTATGTACGTCCCGCCCATCAACAGATAAAACAGCAGGTACGATACAAGTATTTTCCAGTTGAAAGCGTTGGCTTTAATAAAAACCGCCCAAAAGCCTCCATCGCCTTCCCTCTGCACCCCGTAATGATAACCGAGCATAAGTATACCGGAAAAAGGAAAATGCATGAAAATTCTCATGACAAAAATTCTGTCCAAAAATTTTTCAAAAAAGCTTTTTGGAGCTCTGGTCAGTTCCTGAGGCATTTTTCTATTTTTTCTTTGTAAATGCCCACTCCGCCGGCAAAGAAATTTATGTTCCTTCCGACAAAATCGTACGGCAGATTTTTCCATCGTGATCTTTCAACCCTGCGAAGAACGTCATAAGCGCTGTCGAAAAGATAAACGGGCCTTCTCCCCGCTCTGAACGGATCGAAAAGCGGGTTTTCGGGAGAATAGGACGAAAACGCACACTCGTATCCGGATTTCCGGATTATCTCTGAAATTTTACAATTTGCCCTTCCGAACGGATAACTGAAAAATGACGTTTTTATTCCTGTTTTTTCAAAAATAGTCTCTCGTGATCTTTCAGCTTCTTCGCTTATCTCGTTTGCTCTCAGTCTCGTCAGGTCCCTGTGAGTGCATGAGTGGGACCCTATGGTCCAGCCATTTTCAGCGAGGAAAGCGATTTCGTCCCAATTCATGTGCCGTTTAACTTTACCTCCCAAGTTCACGTCCCAATCGCTCAATTTTCCTGCGTAATCCGTGACGACAAAAACCGCAGCCTTGAATCCGCACTCTTCGAGCACAGGAAAGGCATTTTTGACAACAGAGATCAAAGCGTCGTCAAAAGTTATTGAAAAAGTCGGTTCGCCGGATACTGGAGCGGATATTTGGCGCAGATGTACAAAATGGTAACTTTTATTCGCCAGAAGCTTCATTTGATTTTTAAACATCCGAGTCGTCGATCTTGAAAGAGTCCAGTAAAATTCATCAGTGATGTCATGATAAAGAAGAACGGGCAATGAATTGGGATCAAAAAATCCTTTCCGCATCAGATATAATGAAAAAGAGGCGCTAAGAATTGCCGCCGCGGCACGATTTTTGTTCATTTGATTTTTTTTCAAGCACTTCGTAATAGTAATCCTCGATGGAGTCTGTCACCTTGTCCCAGGAATATTTTTCAAGCACTTTTTTTCTTCCGTTTTCACCCATTTTTTTCCGCAATTGGCGGTCTTTTGCAAGGGTAACAACTTTTCTCGCCAGGTCTTTTATGTCTCTTGGTTTGAACAACAATCCGTCTTTGTTATCCGAAACCACCTCTTTGTATCCCGCTATGTTCGAAGCGACAACAGGCGTTCCGCAGGCCATTGCCTCTATGAGGACTATGCCGAAACTTTCTCCGCCTATAGCAGGCGAGCAGAATATGTCGGCGCTGGCGAAATACCGTGGTAATTCCGCGTAAGGAATGAATTTGAGGTATTCTACCCTTGAGGCTATGACGGGATTTTTAGCTTTGAGCCTCGACATAATGAAGTCCAGACCGAGTTTTCTGTACTTGTCTCCGCCGCCAATCCAAAGCTTTGCATCTGGCACAAACTTCAATATGAAATAAAAACCCTTGACCAGATAAGTGACGCCCTTCCTCGGGTCAAACCTGCCGGCAAAAAATATGTTGAAGTCATTTTCACTGAATTTATCCACTCTCGGAAGGTCAGGATTAAAATAATTCGAATCCACCCCGTTGGGAATTATCCTAAAATTTCCTTTAAGATATTTCTCTACGCTTTCTTTTGCCTCTTCGCTGACTGCTATGAGGCCGTCTATTTTTGAAAACGGCTTCTGCAGAAAAGCCTTAAATATTTCATAAGGCAAAACTCTTCTGTAGCTGGCGTGAAAAGTGGCGATTTTTGCCGTTACGTGATCCCCCAGCAAAGCGGACCTGCAGTTGAATTTTTGACCGAGATACGGCAAGACCGGAGCGTACGGTCCGTGAGTGTGTATGATGTCCCAGTTTTCCGATCTGACAATGTCTTTTACTTCCCAGTACAATCTCGCGCCTACCGTGACCTTTGCAACGCTTTTGTTTGCTCTTACCGGAACGGCTTTTCCGGCTCTGAGTACGTCAAAATCGTGTTCGGGGGATTTTTTGCGGGAGACTTTCGGCGCAACAATAACGACTTTGTGGCCTCTTTGCCGCATGTTTTTCGCGAAATTGTATATGTGCTCGCTGACTCCGCCGGGAGTGGGATAATATACGTCCGAAAGAATAAGAATTTTCAGTTTTTTTCTCATTTTATCCACGGCGGGTAAAACATGATCCACTGATCCGGATTTTCCCTTATTATTTTTTCCAATTTAATTTTTATTTTTTCAAAATACATTTCAGCTAAAATTTCCATTCCGAATTGACGGTCTGCCATAAAGAACGGTTCCGAGATGTAAGCTCTGTAATTCCAAGCTTTCGTTCTGACAAGGTACCCTATAAATACAGGTATGTCAAGGCGGGCGGCCAAATGAGCCGGTCCTTTCGGCAGGAATGATTTTCTTCCGAAAAAAAGGGTCTCTTTTCCGCTTCCGGAAATGTCCCTGTCGCCTATCAAAGCGATTATTCCTTTAGTCTTCAACGCGAATTTTGCCAATTTCAAAGATGTTGAAGGACTTTCGAGAGGCAGTATTTCTACGGATCCCGAACCTCTGACTTTTTCCATGAGTTCGTAGTGAAAGGGGCTGACATTTTTGAATTCAGCGACCGCGCAGACTTTACGGGCCAAGTAATGAGTGAGGAACCTTGCCGCGAGGTCCCATAAACCCAAGTGGCATGTCATCACAATACAGCCTTTGTCCTGCGGGAGTTTATCTAAATGCCTTAATCCGACTACTTTTGTCCGGGACAAAACTTCGTCCATCCCTTTTTCAACAGTTCTGAAAAAGATTACAATGTTGAAAATCATGTTGTAAAAAGTTTTGTAGACCAGCCGATTACAGGGTTTCAAACCCATCGCTTTTAAATTGTCTTTAACCGTGTTTCTCTTTCTAGAGTTGAACAAAACGAAAAATATTGCAAAAACGGATACCGCGGCTTCAATTATCCAGGGATCGGTTTTTGAGCACAGATAATATGCTATCTTGAGTTTTTCGGCCATTTCTCAAGTGCTTCCTTTATCGCAGTGACTACATCTTCCACACCTATGGTGTCCATGGCGGGACAATAATTGAACCATCTCAGCCTGAGACCCCAAAAAATACTCATGTAACCGGGAAAATGGAAACAGGGCGAACATCGTGTTTTGGGTCTGACTATCACCGCTTTTTCAGTCAGCGGCCTGAAATTCGCCGGATTTGACGAGGCGAATATTGCCACAACAGGTGAAAATATTGAAGCCAGGTGCGTTGGGCCGGAGTCGTGACCCAAATAAAGATCGGACTCGGAAAAAACAGCCGCCGTCTCGCGCAGATTTGTTTTTCCTACAAGATTTACGTTTTTGTGTTTTAGAGCCGATTCGATTAATGAAGCGTTCTTTTTGTCCTCGGCTCCGCCGATTGTTATTATAACGCAGTCGTACATTTCGGCGATTCTGTGCAAAACATCTATGATTTTATTTATGTCCCATCTTTTATTTTTATTGCATCTCGCTCCGGGGTGGACAGCAATTTTTATTTTTCCTTCAAAATCCTTTAAAATTTCTTTTGCCCGGTTTTTCTCGTCTTCCGACAGAAAAAGGTCGTAGCCCTTGCCGTCTCTGAGTTTTTTTCCGTCTATCTTGTCTATCGCGAGAAGGTATTGTTCACTTGCGTGCAGAAGCGCGTTCTTTTTATCTGAAAAATGTCCGAGCCACCAGAATAAATTGTCGGCAAAACTGACTGATTTTTTCACGTTTATAAGCTTGAAAAACCAGCAAACAGGAAAGGATTGCTCTATACCTAGATCGAAATTCTCCCTTTTCAGCCTTTTTGCCAATTGAAAGATTTCTTTGGGACCGGAAAAAATCACATCGTCTATGTAAGGGTTCAATTCGAGAAGTTTTCTGCCTGCTCCTCCCCAAAGACTGATTACTGTTATACGGGCTTCAGGTTTTTTTTTTCTTAAAATTCTCAGTGAAGGTGTCGAAAAAAGAATGTCACCGAGTCCGGGCCAGATGCTGAAAATTATTTTTTCAGTTGATTCCCGTGTGGCCGAATCCGCCATCACCCCTCCCTGTCGATGTCAGCGAATCGCACCTGATGAAAACTCCCTTTTGTGATTCCGATATAACCATTTGAGCTATTCTGTCGCCTCTTTTGACTTGAAAATCCTCGTCGGAAAAATTTATGAGAATGACTTTTACTTCTCCCCTGTAATCCGAGTCTATCGTTCCGGGCGAGTTCAAAACAGTTATGCCGTTATTTAGAGCCAATCCGGACCTAGGTCTTATCTCAGCATGAAAACCCGGCGGTATCTCCAGAGCCAGGCCTGTCCTCACCTGTGCCCATTTTCCTGAAGGGATGAGCAGATTTTCACAGCTTCTCAGGTCGGCTCCCGCCGCCTGATCCGTTTTGTATTCCGGAGGAAAAGCGGACGGGTCGAGAAAGGTGAATTTTACCTCGAATTGAATTCTTCTATACCTTTACTCAAAACGTGAACGGCGGTTTTAAGACGGGCTTCTTCGAGGACGTATGCAATACGAATCTCATCCCTTCCCTTACCTTTTGTCGCGTAAAAACCGTTTGCAGGAGCTACCATTGTAGTCTGTCCGTCTAATGTGAAATCAGTTAGCATGAATTTTGAAAATTCGTCGGCGTCTGAGACTGGAAGTTTTACGACGCAATAAAACGCTCCCTCGGGTTTTAAAGTGAAAGCGTTGTCGATTTTCCCGATTTCACCGAAAACGACGTCTCTGCGTTTTTCGTACTCTTTTATCATTCCGGGTATAAATTCATCGTAATGCTGAAATCCCGCAAGAGCGCCAATCTGTTCCATCGTCGCGGGACAAAGTCTTGCCTGGGAAAATCTCAGAAAAGCGTCGGCGAGCTTCGGATTTTTTGTAGCGAGGAAACCGATTCTGGCTCCGCACATCGAAAAACGCTTCGAAACGCTGTCCATTACTATCGCTCTGTCGGAAATTTCTTCAAAGTCCATTATCCCGACGTGTTTCTTTTTGTCAAAAACAAATTCCCTGTACACTTCGTCAGACAAAATGAACAAATCGTGTTTTTTAGCCAAAAAAACTATGCGCGACATCTCTTCGCGAGTGTAAACAGTTCCCGTCGGATTGTTTGGGGAACAGATAATGATCCCTCTTGTCTTCGGAGTAATTTTTTCATCTATTACCTTGTCTGCGGGAATCCTGAAACCGTCCGCGACTGAAGTCTCAATTGGCACAAGTTCGACATCAGCCATCTTAGAAAATCCCAGATAATTGGTGTAAAAAGGTTCAAAAACGATTATCTCTTCGCCCGGGTTGCATATTGACTGCATGGCAAATACTATTGCTTCGCTTCCACCCTGGGTTATCACTACCTGAGACGGTAAAAAACTGTAATCGAACCTTTCAAAATAGTCGCAGACTGCTTTCCTGAGTTCAACTATTCCATTTGAAGGACCGTAAGCGAGGACTTTACTTTCCCAATTGTGCATTGCTTCGAATATGCAATGTGGTGTTTGTATGTCCGGTTGTCCTATATTCAGATGATAAACACCTACACCCCTCGATTTGGCGTCGTCCGAAAAAGACTGAAGTTTTCTGATAGGCGACGCAGGCATTTCAACGGCTTTTTTTGACAACCTGTCCAAACTCACGACTACCTCGCTTTCGGAGTTAAATAAGTCCTCATGATATTATTATCTGAAAAGAATTTTTGCGCCTCTTTATTTATGTCGTCGAGATTAATTGAAGAAATTGCGGTGTCTATATCGTCCAGTGATATCCATTTTCCTCTGTATATCTGGTCGTTTAGAAGTTTATTAACTCTCGCCCTGCTGGATTCGAGACCGAGAATGATGTTTCCCTTTAACTGCTCCTTTGAAAATTCGACCTCCGACCGTGAAATGTCCCCTTCGAGAATTTTTTTAATTTCTTCATTTAAAAGCTTTTCGACTTTGTTCAAATTGTCCGGAGTTACGGACAGATAGAGACCTCCCACTCCCACATCGGAATATGGATAGTAAAATGAAGAAACATTGTAAACAAGAGGGTTGACTTCTCTAAGAAGCTGAAAAAACCTGCTGCTCAGACCTCCGCCTAAAAGATTCATGAGTATCTGGAATTTGTAACGATCCAGACTCGAAGCGTCCGGAGCAATTCCGCCCAAAACTAAATTTATCTGCTTTGTTCCACTTTTACAATATGTTTTTTCACCACTGTAAGCCATTTTAAATGGAACTCTTGATGGAGGCGTTCTTCTTTCAAGCTTGAAGTTTTTATTTATAATTATCGGTAAATCGAGGCATATATTTCCGACAACACCTACGTAAGTATTTTCGTTAGTGTAATTAAATGTAAAATGATCGAGAATTTTTTTTCTTGTCACGTTTTTTATTGATTTAAAATTTCCGAGAACCGAGCGTCCCAAAGGGTGTCTCGCAAAGATGTCTTTGAAAAAATGGTCAAAAACAATCTCCTCCGGACAATCCAAATTACTTTTTATTTCCTGTCTTATTACTTCTTTTTCATCTTCAATGCTCTTTTTTCCGAAAAGAGAATTTGACAGCATATCACCTACGAGTTCAATGACCTCAGGAAGCTGGTAGTCTATACATTTTGCTTCTATCCATGTGTTCTCGTAACCGGTCATGGCGTTCAGATAACCGCCTTTTTTCTCGAGAGTCGAGGCAATAGTATAAGCTTTTCTCTTTGCCGTACCTTTAAACAGCATGTGTTCTATGAAATGAGAATAACCCCAGGAATCTGAAACTTCATCTCTGGCGCCTGTGTTTACAGCGACAGCTAGCGAACAAGACCTGATGTGCTTGAGTGGTTCCCAACAAACAGTAAGGCCGGCGTTTAATACAGCCTTTTCGCATTTCAGTTCCTGTTCCTGACAAAAATGAAAGTTTTTTACCGGCATCTTATAGCCGAATTTTCCGTTATTTAGAAGGTTTTGGAAGCAGCTTTTTTCTCGATAAACTTATTTTTCCCATCTTGGGATCATAGTTTATGCATTCGACTTCGACTTTGTCTCCTGCCTTGAGAACGTCTTCGACATTTTCAACTCTTTTCCAGTCGATTTCGGAGATATGAAGAAGACCTTCCTTTCCTGGAAATATTTCGACAAACGCGCCAAAATCAGTGGTTTTAGTTACTTTTCCGGAATAGATCTCACCGACCTTCGCCTCTCTTGTCATTCCCTTTATGGCTTCCACTGCCTCTAGGGCAGATTTTTCATCTACAGCTGTGACAACAACCTTGCCGTCGTCGTTCAATGAAATCGTCGCTCCCGTCTGGTCTTGTAAACCTCTTACAGTTTTTCCGCTGGGACCTATTACAAAACCAATTTTCTCTTTGGGGATAAAAAACGTGTACATTCTCGGGGCGTTTGGCGAAAGGTTTTCTCTCGGAGCGGGAATTACCTGTTCCATTTTATCGAGAATCTTGTCCCTTGCGTTTTTAGCTTTTAGAAAAGCCACTTTCAAAAGTTCCACGGATATACCTTCGATCTTAGTGTCCATCTGAAGTGAATTTATGCCGCTTTTAGTTCCTGCGACTTTGAGGTCCATGTCTCCCTCGTGATCTTCCTCTCCGGCTATATCGACCAGAATGATATCTTTGTCGCCTTGGCTTCCCGCACTTATCAAACCGAGAGCTATTCCCGCTACGTGACTTTTAATGGGGACTCCAGCGTCCATCAAAGCGAGAGAAGATGAACACACCGAAGCCATCGACGATGAACCGTTAGATTCGAGGATTTCAGATACTATCCGTATGGTATACGGAAATTTATCTTCGGGCGGCACTATGTTGGCGACAGCTTTTTCAGCTAAATTTCCGTGTCCAATTTCCCTTCTTCCCGGCCCTCTCTGAGGTCCGACTTCACCTACAGAGAACTGTGGAAAATTGTAGTGAAGCATGAAGCTCTTTGTCATGTCTCCTTCTATATCTTCTATGCGCTGTTCATCGGAGGGGGAGCCCAGTGTAATAACGGCGAGAGACTGGGTTTGGCCCCTTTTAAAAACAGCTGATCCGTGGACCCTGGGCAGAACACCGAGTTTTATATCAATATTCCTTATGTCATCTTCTTTCCTGTCGTCGGGGCGCAAACCTTCATGCCTTAATCTTTCATGCCAGGCATCGCTCCAAAAAGATGATATCATGTCTTTTATCAAAACTTCGTCATCAGGTCTCGTTTCTTTATAAGCTTCCCATGCTTCCTCTCTCAACATTTCGAAGGCTTCCGCACGTTCCTCTTTTGTTTTCATAGTGTCCGAAGCCTGCTTAACTTTAAGCCTGAATTTTCCGTCAATCTCCTTGGCCAACTCTTGCGGTAGTTCAGCAGGTTTTTCCAGAGTAATTTTTTCTATTTTCACTTCTTTTAAAAATTCTTCCTGACGCGAAATCAATTCTTTTATAGGATTCTGCGCAAATTTTATAGCCTCCAAGATGTCTTCTTCTTTTATCTCTAGAGCGGATCCTTCGAGCATCGTTATTTTGTCCTTGTTTCCGGCGACGACCAGAGACAAGTCGCTGTTCACTATCTGAGAATACGTCGGGTTTACAATGAACTGCCCGTCTACCCTGCTCAACCTTACAGCAGCTATCGGACCCATAAAAGGAATCGGACTCAGGCAAAGAGCCAGGCTCGCGCCGTTGAGACCGAGAATGTCCGGGTCCATTTCAGGGTCAGCCGAAAGAACCGTGGCAATTATCTGAGTTTCATTTTTGTAATGCTCAGGGAAAAGAGGTCTTATAGGCCTGTCTATCAACCTGCTGGTTAAAACTTCCTTGTCGCGGGATTTTGCCTCTCTTCTCGAATAACCACCCGGTATTCTTCCGAAAGAATAACTTCTCTCTCTGTAGTCAACCATCAGCGGGAAATAATCTCCTTCGAACTTTTGTTTAGAAAAACAAGCCGTGACAAGCACGACAGAGTCTCCATATCCAAGCCATATACTGCCGTGACTCTGTGTTGCGTAATTACCTGTGTCAAAAACCATTTTCCGGGAATAGAAATCAAATTCAAATACGGGCATTTTTATCTCCAAACAATATTAATGAAAAAACCAATCAAAAAAAGCTTATCTCCTCAAGCCCAGTGTCTTAATTACATCCGCGTATCTGTCGTAGTCTTTTTTAAGAAGATAGTCAAGATGTTTTCTTCTTCTGTTGACCATTTTCAAGAGTCCGGTTCTGGAATGATGGTCTTTCTTGTGTGTCTTCAGGTGTTCGGTCAAAAGTTTTATTTTTTCGGTGAGAATAGCAACCTGAACCTCGGGTGAACCGGTGTCGTTTTCTTTTCTCGAAAATTTCTTTATAAGTTTGTTTTTATCTGTTGAAGTCATGGGCACGTTAAACCTCCTGATTTCTTTTTTACCCTCAACTGCTCGACATCTTTCTCTATTTGTCTTTTCAGCTCCTGTATGCTATCAAATTTTAACACATCTCTCAATCTCAAAATGAAATCAATTTCAATACATTCCCCGAAGACGAAAGGTTTCCAATCCGGTATGAAAACTTCAAATTTCCTGACGTCTGAGAAAGTCGGAGAATTACCTATGAATGCTAATGCAAGATACGGTTTTAAGTCAAGATAAATTCTCACCACGTAAACACCCTCTCCAACTTCCGTCATATCGGGATTTAAAGAGATGTTTATTGTTGGGAAACCAATTTTACCGCCTCTTCCGGCTCCCCTCGTGTGAATGCCATCCGTTTTATAATGCCTTCCCAAATGCTTTGCGGCAGTTTCTACATTCCCCGAATTAAGAATGTACCGTATATAGGTGCTCGAAACCACAACACCATCTATTATCTTGGGTCTCACTGCCGTAAAATCCATATCGAGTTCGGATGCGATCTTTCCCATGGCGTCACTGTCTGCTTCCCTGTTTTTACCAAGGTGATGATTGAATCCGACAACCAGGTGATCTGTTGAATATCTCTTTTTCACGATTTCTCTCAAAAATTCCTCTGCTGACAACAAAGATAATTTTTCGTCAAATCGGATTACTTCGATGTTTTTTACGCCTAAACTTCTGATTATTCTGTATTTATGATCATAATCTGCTAGCAGTGACGGTGATTTACCCGTCAGAAATTTTTTAGGATGAGGATAAAAAGTTATGAGCACAGGCAAAAGCGACTTTTTTTCCGAGACGGCTACAAGTTTTTCAATTATTTTTCTGTGCCCCAGATGAGGACCGTCAAATATTCCTATCGTGACGGCGCTTTTTCTTAATCGTGACATTTTTAAATTACAAAATGATTTTTTTCACAAAAAAATCTTGTTGATCTTCAAAACACCGTCGTCTCTTTCGAGAATTGCCGAAAGAGCGCCTTCTGTATCCAGGACAATCGCGTATTTACAGGTTTCGTCTTTAAATTCAATAAAATCTTTCTCGGTAAAATCGTCGCCAATGCACGGTAAATGGGACAAAGCT
This sequence comes from candidate division WOR-3 bacterium, assembly GCA_016934535.1. Lineage (NCBI taxonomy): Bacteria > Pseudomonadati > Caldifarciminota > Caldifarciminota bacterium. Next base: position 28,191 of record JAFGSQ010000004.1, on the reverse strand, counting down.
TTTTCGAACGGAAAATATTTAATCTCACCGTCGAGTGAAATAGCATCTTCGATATTCATGTTGCCGATCGAAATTCTTCTTATGTCCTGGCAATATGCGCCGACACCGGTTTTTTCGCCGATATCCCTCGCCAGAGAGCGAATATATGTTCCGGAGCTTACGACAGCTTCCATTTCAACTACGGGCCAACTGAAATCTCTTACAGAAAGGGATCGGATACGGACGCTTCTTTCCTTGAGAACCGGTTCACAGCCTTTTCTCGCAAGTTTGTAAGCTCTTTTTCCGTTAACCTTGACCGCTGAGTGAATTGGGGGCTTTTGTGCTATGTTTCCCCTGAAAGCATTTAAGATTTCTTCGAAAAATGAAACGTCCGATTTTCCGGGATCTTTCTCTGAAATTATTTTTCCTTCCGAATCATCGGTCTCTGTTTTCTTCCCAAAAAGTACACTGAATCTGTAAAGCTTGTCTGCCGAAAGAATGTACCTGTTCAATTTGGTTGCTTTTCCGGAAAGGATCACAAGCAAACCCGAAGCGGCAGGATCAATAGTCCCTGCGTGACCGGCTTTATCAAGATTAGCTCTCCTTATTATTACGTCGAGAGCTTTTCGGGACGATATCCCCTTGGGTTTATCTAAAAGTATTATTCCTGAGTTTCGGATCAATTGACGGTCTCTTCATCACCACCAGACATTCAGTGTGAATCTGTAATTGCTCGTGGGGAAATCGTAGAGCGGGGAATCCACGCCGAGGTCGAAGTTGAAGTTTCTGAATTTGACTCCGCCGCCGTAAGTGAAGCCTTTTCTTGATCCGGCTTCGTCTATGAAATATCCCAATCTGAAATATATCATCTCGTAATAACCGAGCTCCAGACCGGCGGCTTTCCATGTGTCGTCCCAAATATAACTGTACTGTTTGTCCTTCATCTCGTCGACTATCCCGACAATGACTTTTATTAAATCGAGCGAAAGTCTCGCTTCCCATAATTTCATAGGAATTTTTGTCGAGTCCGTAGGCGCGTCGTACGAAGCCCAGAGATAAGACGCACCGAGACGCACGGTTTGAGGGAGAGGATCTTTTTCACCCGTTTCCGTGTAACTCAGCCCCGGCCCCAGATTCTGCAAAGCCGCACCCAAAGTCAATCCTCCGAAGGGTTTGTACAAAATTCCTCCGTCGAGAGCCCATGAAGCTCCGGCTCCTCCGCCTTTCGTGTTCAGCAGTCGACTGACAAGCCATGAAGGTGCAAGATAACTGTATATAAACTTGAGTCCGAGACCGACAGAAAGTCTGTCTGAAAGTGCTATGCCGTAATTAGCTGTGGTGGCCAGATCGAAAGTACGAAATTTGGCTATTTGATTTCCGTTTTCATCCGTGGCTTCTGTCTCGCCTGTCGTCAAGTATATAAGATTAAATCCCAGAGTGCCTATGTCGCTTACAGGCATTGCGAAACCGAGATATTCGTAATACATGCTAGGATAAAGCCCCGGAAGCCAGTTGGCGTGCATCAGCGAAAATACTTTTGTGTCTATGAATCCGAGTCCGGCGGGGTTGTAGTAACAGGCAAAAGCGTCGTCGGAGACTGCCGTGTAAGCCCCTCCCATTCCAACGGATCTTGCTCCGGGAAATATTGTAAGAAATATTGCAGCGGCTTGATTGGTGCTCGCTGAAAGCGAATTAAATAAAGCAATGGAAATCATCAAGGTAAGTAAAATCTTTTTCAAAAATTCCTCCTCTGTCTATTAGCTAAACTCTCATCCAAAAGTAAAAAATGTTTTTCCTTCAATAAACCTGATTTTATCTAACGATAAACTGATTTTTACCGTACGATAAAAATCTTTCCCACTCTTGACACTTCTCTTTCGGAACCGGCGGTTTCTGTACTTCTGGTCACAGCATTTATCCTGTAAAGATAAATCCCGTTCGCAGGCCTGTCTCCCTCAGAATCCAAACCGTTCCAGTAAACGCTGTTGAAGCCGCTTGTCACCTCCCCGGCTTCAATCACTTCTATCAGTTTTCCTGTTACCGTGTATATCTCTATAGTGACGTCAGCGTATCCTGATGTCAAAATAAAAGTAAAGTTGGTTGAATTCTCCATCGGGTTGGGAAAATTCATGACGTTGGTGATGTCTGGCGCGGATGAACTCTCCACATTGAAACTCCATGCGAAAACACCTCTGTTGCCCATGTTGTCCGATACGGCCACAGTGAGTTCGTGTTCTCCGGATTCATTTCCGAAATCGAAAGTCTTCTTTATTCTGCCTCGCACACTGCTAGAAACGTCGTATTTGAAAAATCTGCCGGCCAATGTGTCCAGCGATCCGTTGTCTATCCTTAAAAACAGCACGTTTTCAGGCAATGGCGTAAGATTTATTCCGCTTTGATCCTCGAACACTATCTCCATTTCGAGAGGATTCTGGACTATGTCGCCTGAATCCGACAATATTCTCCCTTTGACAAGAACGTAAACTTTAGGAGCCGCACTGTCTCCCGACGGCTGTTCATCGGTCCCGGAACATGGAAGCTCGAGATGGCCTCTCGCCTCTTTTGCCGAGTTCCAAGCATAGGCATATATCATGAAGCGCCTCATGTCGCTTTGATCGCCCGACCTCAGCATTTTGGAAGGGGTCGTGAACGTTGCGGTGAAAGAGTTGCCGTCAACAGTTGTCAAAACTTCGTAAACAGGCAGTCCGGGTATGAACTGGTCCGAAAAATAATATGTGAAATCGTTTGGTAAGGGAATTGCCCTGTGCATGTAATCGTGACTGTCCGGCCTCTGAGGTGGTATCACTATCACAGAAGCCCAGCCGTCTCCGAACGATGGATCGTCTATTGTTCCCGTCAAAGTGTAGGTCACTCTTCCGTCAACCGTGTCCACCGGAGCAAGTGAAAGAGAGGTCAGAACAGGAGAACTCACTGACGTAAGAGTACCGTTTCCCGTGGTTGAACTGATGTCGGACAATCCTGAGGCAAGCATTTTGTCTCTTCCGAGGTCCATTGATATTCCTATTGTGTCTTTGAAAGGAATCAACGCCGGATCGCCGAAACTGAGATAATGCCAGCTGTTTGCGTGAACTGTGTTTTTTACAACTAACGTCACTTCTCCTGTGGAGAGGTGATCGCCAAGGACACTCAGCATTAAATTAACTGCGAGCGGGTAATTGTCGGAAGGAAAAGTCGCTCTTGAAGCGCCCCATGTAAAAATGGCGCCTTTGTCTGGTTTTATCTGTATTCCGTCCGCCATAGAACTGTATGTAGTCCTGTCAAAAGCCCCGACTCCGCAGGAGCCGAAATAGCATATTGGCTGTCTTATCTCGTTCTCGAGGGCGTCGACGTCAGAAGGGTTCCTGAACACCGCTTCGTGCGTTAAAACCGTCAAATTACCGTGCCCCATGAATAACAGCATGAAACAACCCTTGTTAAGTTCCTGTCTCAGATCCTGAGCGGCGAGAGGTTTTTCGCCGGGACTGTAGTTGTACGGAGGTCCCGCTGTCTGTGTCGTGCCCAGATAATTCATCAGATAGACTTTCACCGGCTGGTAATCCTGCGACAAGAACCTCGAAATGCTCTCTGTCTGGTAATTATGAATATATTCATTGTAAGATTGGTCAACTCTCGAAGCGTATTCGTCATCGGCTAGAAACAGCACTCTGCTCTTCCACGAACCGAAAGACGATGAGTTTTCATATCTGATAATCTTTTCGACGTTCTGGTTTATGTCGACGTTCGTCAGAGCGGTTATTCTGCCCACGCACATGTCGGGATACCGGTTCCCGTCGAAATCTACGTACCAGTCGTCAAAGCACGAATTGAAATTCTGCATGGAGAAATATTTAACAACACCGCCTTCTTCGTGTGCCGGAAAAGCGCCTCTGAAGGGTGTTCTTCTCTCGATGTTCCTGTAATCATATGTGCCGCAACCCATAAACAAAACGTAGCCGGGTATTGGATCATAGTTTTCACTCGCCCATTTGAGGTAGTTCCTTATAGCCGTCGGATCGGACATCCCGTGCCCAAAATTGTCGTAAACCTCCTGAAGTTCGACGACGAGCACCTGAGGGTTTATGCCTCCGGGAAAATGCGACCTTCTGTATGAAGCGAGTTTCTCTGCGGCGTTCAAAAACTGATGCGGGGTTATTATTATGTAATCCGCACCTGTTATCCTTTTTAAAGCAAATGGATCGGCATATCTTATGTTTACAGGTTTCATCAGGGAATTCGAAACGATGAATCCGGAATTTGAATCTCCGGGCCATGCGAATTTGACAGTGTCTCCGGACACTGTGTAATTCACTATTCCTGTAGGATTGTAAGGATCGTCAATGTTCCAGACATAAAGACCGCCTGAGCTTACTCCTTTTACGTTAAAACCGAGAACTGTGTCCCCCGCGCCTGCATTCACGCCGAAAACGAGCATGCCTTCGTGTGTCTGATACTTTCTCTGATAAATCACGTCAGTCAAATCGTACATTATAAAATCGCTGGAATTCTGATAAACCCTGTAAAGTTGTACTTCCTGATTGTTCGTCCCTTCCCTCAAAACTCCAGTGCAGGGAAATGAAATTATCCTCGGGCTTATCGAATGCTCGTCGGCCCATTCGGCCGTTCCTATCTGTGATCCGTTTAACCTGACACGCATTCTATGCATATTGACCGAGTCAGTCGAACCCGAAAACACGTGGAGATTCATCTGAGCCTGTCCGGCAGGCGATTGGACATTGTAAGATATTGAAAAACCTGCAACTTCGTCGCCGGGATTTCTGGATATCTCTCTGTGTATAAATCTGAGACCTGACTGCGAAGGACTCAGACTGTCCGTCTCAACGTGAACGGTGTCGAGAAACGACGTCTGAATAAAAGACCCGGTCATCGGCAGGGAATTCTGATTTACCAGCCTCCTGCCGTTTTCTCCGCCCCACGTCAGCCAGTAAACTACCGTGTCCGACCACGGGCTGTGATACGAGGTAACGGAGTAAGGAAAATTATTCTTGTCGTAACCTTTGAGAGACGACGCGTAAAATATTATCCTGTCCCCGGCATCGAATTTGTTATCTCCCCCGTCCTGGACTATTATGGGGATCTCGTACTGAAAACTGTCGTGTATTGTGTCCGCCAGGTACCAGCTCAAAGCTTTTGCCTCCCCGCAAAACACAGATAGTGTAACCGGATCTATGGCGTCCAAATTGACACCGGCGTTCTCGAGATCGGATCCGCTTACTTCATACAGCCCCTCCTCGATAAGCGAAATCCTGTAATAAGGCTGGTCGGAAAATGTACGGATCCTCTCTGTGTTTCCTTCTGCGAATATTGAAGCGTGAGTATAGTTTTCCGCCATGAAAGATATTATCCTCAGCCATGACTCCGAAGGCACGACTGATGATGTGTTGTCTGAAAATGTCGCTTCTATTTTTATGTTCTCGGCAAAGGTTATCCGTCCGTCCGCATAAGTGACAGGATACGTCTCTATCCTCACCAGCCGCCAATATCCAATTTTAAAAGGTTCGGATTCAATGTATGAATAACCGGGATAAGCTTTGGTGTAATATTTATTGTCGGGTTCATAGACAAGATTCTCTTCTTTCCATTGCGGAACAGGAAGAACCGGATTGACGAGCTGTCGAGTCCTGCCGCCCGAAAACGATACGTCGAATGAATAACTCCCGCGCGGAGGAACTATGAAAATAAAAGATTTTGATGGCAGCTGGGGCGCTCCTGTCTCAGCAAAACAGGAAAGACCTGGACCCGGCTTAATAAAAGAATAAACTCTGCCGGAAACAAAAAAATCGCTGATTTCCATCTCCGGGACCTGGTAATTGACAAAATATTTCTCGGAAATCAACTGATTGAAAAAAGAAAATAAAATGAGTAATCCTGTAATGCATTTATTTTTCATAAATTTGCCTGTCCGCCCTTTCAGCTTCATCTATCAACATGATAGGTATGTCATCTTCTATCTTGTATGCCAACTTGCAGTTTTTACACAAAAGCCGGTTGATCCCGGATTTATATTCGAGTTCGCCCTTGCATTTAGGGCAAACTAATATGTCGAGAAGCCTTTTGTCGAGCATAACTTAACTCCTTTACAGGCAAAATATAACCTTTAATTCTGGAAAGGCAAAAGATCTGCAATATTTTACATAGAATGAACTTATCTTTATCAACTCCTGTAAGAATTCTATTTCCGTAAAGTTAAGCTGTCAAACAATTTTCATCAGTTTATACAAACATCAGGTTTTTTCAAGATCACTCTTTTATTCTCACCTGCCCGGAAAGAAATGGCGAATTCAAAACAGATCTTATAAAATCGATGTCGAAATCCCCCCCTCTTTCCCAAATAAACGAATAGCTTCCATCGGCAGTACGCGAATCTGCGACAGCCACCAAAGAGCCGTCTACCACCAGTCCGATTGCCGCACCTTCATGCAAATTGCGGATTTTTTCACCCGATTCGTCTGAAAATAAAATTTTAAGAGAAATCCTGTCTATAGCGCTGTATGAAACATCCGATTCCATAATTACGTCTTTCCGGCAGTCCAACACTGGTTTTAAGAGTATCGCCGGTTTGTAAGGTATTCCCGCAATAAATCCAATCCTGCTGTCAGAGCCGAATTCCTCTCTCAGCAAAACACTGTCGTTGATATACTTTCCCGGGTCATCATGTATCCACCTGACTTCTCTGATTTCCCAATATCCTTCCATCGTCAGCAGATCTCTCATGAATGGGGATTCTCTTTCCGACATGAATTCGATTTCACTGCTTCTTCTGAAAGAGGAAATTTTAATCTCCTCGCAGCCGCAGTTTCTCAGCCTTGAACTTATAGCCAGGGTGTCCTGCATGCTGTCTATCTCAACTTTAAAAAAATAATAGAAAAGAGAAGGTGCTCGAATTTCGCCGGAAATTCCAACCCCCGTGATCTCAAAACTCCACAAAAACGAGGAATCCGGACTGAAAACTTTTACTGATTGTATCAATGTGTCTTTGACGCCAATAATTATTTCACCCGTTGTTATTATTTTTCCGAGCGGGTCAAAAAGAGGCAGGTTCGGTTTGAAAGCGAAAAAATAAATCTCTGCCCCGGCGGATTTTTCCGGGAGAAAGACAAAATTGCTATCCATAAGTACGAGGTCAGTTTGGAAATAGAGATCCGACATGTCAGTCCTCGGATACTCTTCCCATTTTTCTGAAATGAAATGATATTCTCTGGAACCAAGCGCGATCACTTCGTCTGAAAACTGGCCTTCGGTGATATATTTCGGTTTCAGATGAACTCTGTCGGGAAACTGGAAGCGAACAGAATAATACATCTTCACGTCAGGATACATTTCAAAACCTGTTCGTTCAATCGTCAGATCTGCGCTGAAACCCGTCAATCCGAAAGTTTTCTCAAGCGCTTCGAACACCAGGGATCCGTCGATCTGAACTGAGTCGGCAATAGATTGGGGTCCGCTTTTAGGTCCGCAGGAAATAACAGTTGCCACGGGTACAACGATCAGTGCAGCAAGTTTTCCTTTGAAAATTTTACCGGATAAAGTTCTGAAAGTTTCCATGTTTTTCTTTCCCCGTTTTTGTTTATTGTTATTATAGAGGGATCTTCTGAAAACTCGGCGATGACCTGAAGACAGGCTCCGCAAGGAACGAGTCCTTCGTCCGAGGCGATGCATAAATTTTTAATCAATTTTCCGCCGGAAATAATCATGGCCGAAACGGCTGTTCTTTCCGCGCATATAGTGAGGCCGAATGAGGCGTTTTCGACATTGCATCCGCAGAAGACTTTTCCCCTGTCATCTTCGATAGCGGCTCCGACTTTTATGCCGGAATACGGAGCGTAAGCGAATTCTTTTGCAGAATGAGCTTTCGCAGAGAGGTCTTCCCGGATTCCGGCAAACTCGTCTGACCACTTGATGCTATAGATGTCTGCTCGTCTGTCGTTGAAAATATTGTTTGTCCCAGTGACGTTTTTATCAAGTGCCAGAGACGGTTCTATGTCTGCTTCGAGAAGTCCTTCTTCTTGATCAAGAGACGAGATCACCGTGCCTGATACGTCTACAATCTGGGATTGTCCTGTGAACTCGTAATCATCCGTTCCTTCCCTTTCCCGTCCGGTTCTGTTAGCCGTCGCCACAAAAACCCTGTTTGTCACGGCTCTCTCCTTCATCGCAGTATGACACCATGGCAAAACAAGATTTGCGCAATGAATAAAAACCTGAACTCCGTCGAGGGTTCTCAGTCTGAAAAGTTCGGTGAAAAACCAATCAAAGCAGATGAGAACACAAAAAAGCGTTCCTTTGAAAAAGATGACTGGCGGAGGTGTATCACCTTGAGTAAAAATGGATTTTTCTCTCGAGAAAAGATGAAGTTTTCTGTAAACGCTAATTTCGCCGTCCGGAGTGAATATTCCCGCAGAGTTGAAAACGCACTCACCTGATTTTTCAGCAAAACCTGCGACTATCATGCAGTTTTTTTCAAAGGAAAGCTTCTTGAATGTCGAAGCAGTTTCATTATCTTCTCCAAAATCATCGGAAAAGGGCATTATTGATTTTTTACTCGGATATGCGTAACCTGTAGTAGCAAGTTCAGGAAATACAACGACGTCTCCAGTGGCCTTTGATGCTAATTCTCTGATATTAGAAAGATTGCCGTCCTTGTCGCCGACTTTCGGGGCGAACTGGACGAGACTCAATCTCACCATGAACCTGGAACGCCTGTACTCTCGCCTAATTTTATTGCGGGGGCGATAACACTGATGTTTAGAGTCAGTTTATCGCTCATAAAATATGTCATTCTTCCCGCTGATACCAGGTAATTGCCTCTGTTTTCTCCGAAATGCCTGACGTAGGATACATCGACATCTACCAAAAGATTACTCGAAGGCATAAACCTTTTTGTCGCTCCTGCCCAGGAATACATATAACCGTCCGATGAACCTGCAAAACCAAAGTTATAATAAATGCTTTTGGAAGGAAGACGGAAGTTGGATATGTCCATATTTTCCACTGTGTTTCTTGGAGTAAAATCATCGGAAAGCAGCTTTACAGGCAACGCGAGTGAAAAAAATATTATTGACGCTATCAATGTAAATCTCATTTTTCCTCCATTTTGCTTTTATATTAAACTCCCTGGCCTCCACTGTCAAATATCATTTTTCTTGAAAAAAACTCTGCGATAATGTAATTAGAAGTAAAAAAGCGGAGGTGTTATGTTTAAAATTCTAGCAATCAATCCCGGTGCGACTTCGACAAAAATCGGTATGTTTCACGACGACAAACCTGTTTTCGCCGACATCATCAGACACGAAGGAAATGAAATTGCCAGGTTCAATCGTTCCGTCGATCAGTATCAATACAGGAAAAAAGTCCTTCTCGAAGCGCTGAATTCCAGGAAAATCGACCTGAAAGAAATATCCGCAGTGATTGGAAGGGGAGGCCCGTTCAAACCTCTGGTGGGAGGCGTTTACGAAGTCAACGACGCCATGATAAATGACGTTATGAACGGAAACGTCCAAGCCGAGCACGTCTCATTAATAGGATGTCTCCTGGCCAGAGAAATTGCCGCTCTCGCCGGCTGCCCAGCTTTCATAGCCGATCCCGTCTCTGTAGACGAGTTCGAAGATCAGGCGAGAATTTCCGGATTTCCTGATTTGCCGAGGAAAAGTCTGTCTCACGCTCTGAACATGAAAATGGTCGGCAGAAAAGCGGCGGCGGAACTCGGTAAAAAATACGACGAGGTCAATCTCGTCATAGCCCATCTCGGAGGCGGAATAAGCGTCTCTCCCCACAAAAAAGGCAGGATAATAGACGCTAACAACGCCAACGACGGAGGCCCCATGTCGCCTCAGCGTTCCGGCTATCTGCCCGTGACGGGACTTGTAAAAATGTGTTTCAGCGGGAAACACAACGAAAAGCAGATAATGGACATGATACTTAAAAACGGAGGATTGAAAGCTCATCTCGGCACCGACGATTTGAGGGAAGTCCTGAAAATGATTGAAGGAGGAGATTCCCGTGCCGAATTGATTTTTATGTCGCTCGTATATCAGATATCAAAAGAGATTGGCGCGATGTCGGCGGCGCTCAAAGGAGAAGTTGACGCCATAGTCCTGACGGGAGGGATGGCTTACCAGAAAGAACTCACGGAAAAAATCGTGGAATATGTATCCTGGATAGCTCCTGTGATGACATTTCCGGGAGAAGATGAACTCGAAGCTCTGAATTTGGCCGCCCTGATGGCGCTTAAAAAGGAAACCGAACCTGCAAAATACGCCTGACAACAGAAAAAATTCCAAATCAGCCGTTTTTCTGTCAGCGGCAGCACTGCTGTATGGCATTATAGCTTTGTGCGCCGGATCATATTCAATCTTACCGGACAATATAGATTTGAGTCCCGTTTTTCAGAAATTGATGACCGTAAACAGAGGACTCGTACTCAGTTTGGGAATTTTTTTCATCATCTCCGGTATTTCGGCGCTGCTTCGCCGGAAATGGGCACTCACACTCATTGTTTCAGCTTCCTGTTTCAGGATATTGCTGCTTTTTGTCTCACTCGGCATGACTGTAACTCTCCTCAGAAGCCCATCTTATCTCGGAAAAATTGAAACTGAAACAGGTACTTTCGGGTGGACAGCAATTTACCTGACTTTGGCCGGAATATTCTTGTTGGAAGCGTCAATCCCCGTTATGTTTCTTGTAATGGCTTCATTAAAATCGGTCAAAGAGTATTTTGAAACGCCTGCCAAAAACACAGAACCATGAAACGCCTGTTTTAATGAGTTGATTAAACCGCTCAAAAGTATTACATTTACTTAAAACACCGTTAAATAGCAACCAGGAGGAACTGTGAACACCAGTGATTGCATTGCCGCTGAAGAAAAATTAGGAGCCCACAACTATCATCCGCTGGACGTAGTCATCGAAAAGGGTTCGGGAGTTTGGGTTTGGGACGTCGACGGAAACAAATACATGGATTTTCTTGCGGCATACTCCGCTTTAAATCAGGGCCATTGCCACCCAAGACTTGTCAAGGTCATGCAAGAACAGGCGTCAAAACTCACCCTGACATCAAGAGCGTTCAGAAACGACAAACTGCCTCTTTTCTACAAAGAATGCAACAAACTGACAGGATACGAAGCGGTATTGCCGATGAACTCAGGGGCAGAAGCGGTCGAAACGGCTATAAAGGTCGTAAGAAAATGGGGTTACGACATAAAAAAAGTCAAACCGGGTAAAGCAAAAATAATAATTAGCGCAAATAATTTTCACGGCAGGACAATTACAATAATAAGTTTTTCCACTGAACCTTTGTACAAAGAAGGTTTTGGACCCTTCACCGAAGGCTTTGAAGTGATCCCTTTCGGAGACATCAAAGCTCTCGAAAAAGCCATGGATGAAAACACGGTGGCATTTATGACAGAGCCTATTCAGGGTGAAGCCGGAATAATAATTCCTCCGGACGGATTTCTGAAACAGGCTCAGGACCTCTGCAGAAAAAACAACGCGTTGTTCATACTTGATGAAATTCAATCCGGCTTGGGCCGAACCGGAAAACTGTTCGCCTATCAGCATGAAGAAGGCGTTAAACCCGACGGAATAATTGCGGGCAAAGCCCTCTCCGGAGGATTTTATCCGGTTTCGGCTTTCATGACGAGCAGAGAGATAATGGACGTCATAAAACCCGGCTCACACGGCAGCACTTTCGGAGGCAGCCCCCTTGCCGCAGCCGTTGCAACCGAAGCACTGAAAATAATCGCTGAAGAAGACCTGCCTGGCAATTCAGATAAAATGGGCAAATATCTTCTGGAAAACTTGAGAAAAATGAAAATAAAAAACCTGAAAGAACTGAGGGGAAAAGGACTCTGGATAGGCCTTGAGTTAAACGAAAGCGTCCGCAGTAAAGCAGAATTGTTGAAAGAAAAAGGAATCCTTTGCAAAGAGACTCACATCACGACGCTCCGTTTCGCTCCCCCTCTCGTAATAACCAAAGATGAGATTGACTGGTCTCTCGAAAGGATGTCTTCGGTTCTTGAACAATAATTTCAAGGAGTCGCCATGCCAAAATCACAGGTAGTCGCCGTAATAATGGGCGGAGGTCAGGGGACACGTCTTTTTCCCCTGACTTTGGTGCGATCTAAACCGGCCGTACCTTTCGGCGGTAAATACAGGCTCGTGGATATTCCTGTCTCGAACTGTCTCAACTCGAGATTCAATAAAATTTTCGTTCTGACTCAGTTTAATTCCGAATCGCTGAACAGACATATAAACGAGACCTATCAATTTGACTCCTTCAGCAGAGGATTCGTTTCCCTGCTCGCCGCCGAACAGACTCCCGAAAAAAGCGATTGGTTCCAGGGCACAGCGGACGCTGTAAGACAGTGCCTGAGACATATTAGAGTTCAAAGACCGAATTACGTCCTCATTCTGTCGGGCGATCAGCTCTACAACATGGATTTCAGAAACCTTCTCGATTTTCACATTTCAAATGAAGCAGAGTTGACAATTTCGACAATACCTGTCGAAAAAGACAAAGCCGGATCATTCGGGATAATGAAACTTGGCGAAGATTCGAAAATCACCGAGTTTCAGGAAAAACCGGGCGCTGATAAACTCGAGAATCTCAAAAGTTTTGAAAAAAACGGCAAGAATTACCTGGCGAGCATGGGAATTTACCTTTTCAATTACGATTTACTCGAAAAAATCCTTCTCGAATCCGATTTCAATGATTTTGGAAAACATCTGATACCTCACGCAATTGAAAATTTCAAAGTATTCGGTTATGTTTTTGACGGATTTTGGGACGACATAGGGACTATTGACTCATATTTCAAAGCCAACATAGCGTTGACTGATATTCTCCCCCCTTTTTCTCTCTACGATGAAATCAACCACCCGGTTTACTACATGAGAAGATACATTCCGCCGGCAAAAGTACGCTCGTCGCGTATAGACGAGAGTATAATCGCCGATGGAGCCATTATAGAAGGCGCGACAATTATTAAAACGCTGATTGGAATAAGGTCCTACATAAAAAAAGACACGACTCTGATAAACACGGTCGCCTTCGGCAACGACTACTATCAGGTGGAAACAGGAAAAGAATTGCTATCCATCGGCAACTCCTGTCACATAGAGAGGGCGATAATAGATAAAAACGCCATTATCGGGAATCACGTAGTAATAAGAGATCACAAAAACGAAGACGATTACAAAGGCGACCTTTTCTGGATAAGAGACGGAATAACAGTCGTGAAAAAAGGCGCGATAATACCTTCCCACACAGTGATTTAAAGGGGGTGAAATTGGATCTTTTCAGAGAACTCAAGGAAAGAGGTTTCATATACCAGACTACTGACGAAGAACAGATGAAAATTATACTCAACGAGAAAAAGTCTGTTTATTATTGCGGATTCGACCCCACGGCTGAAAGCCTTCACATAGGCAACCTCCTTCCTCTGATGGCTCTTTCATGGTTGAAAAAGTCAGGTAATGAGGTTATCGCTGTTATAGGCGGCGCCACAGGATCCGTAGGAGACCCCTCCGGAAAAACAGAAACAAGAAATCTGCTGGACCGTGGCTCGATAGACAGGAATTGCGAAATCATTTCGGCTCAAATTGACCGATTTCTCGGCAGTCAAGGGCACGCGCACAGGATAGTCAACAATTACGACTGGTTCAAAGACCGGAAATTCCTCGACTTTTTAAGGGAAATCGGACCTCTTTTTTCTGTAAACAAGATGCTCGCGGCTGATTCTGTGAAACTTCGACTCGAATCGAACACCGGCATCACTTTCCTTGAATTTTCTTACATGATACTTCAATCCTACGATTTTTATTTTCTCAGAGAAAAATACGGGTGCCTTGTCCAGATAGGCGGACAGGACCAGTGGGGAAACATAGTCACTGGAATCGATCTGATAAGAAGACTTAAATCAGAACAGGTTTTCGGTTTCACAATCCCGCTTCTCCTCAACGAATCCGGCGAAAAATTCGGCAAGACCGTAAAAGGAAGCGTATGGCTTTCATCAGGTATGCTGTCGCCTTATGATTATTATCAGTACTGGAGAAACGTTCCGGACTCCATGGTCGAAAGCGCACTTAAAAGATTCACTTTTCTCCCTCTTGAGGAGATCAAGCAATTGACCAACGAAAAGATATGCCCGATCAACAGGGCAAAGGAAATACTCGGCTTTGAAGCGACCTCAATTTTACACGGATTCGAAGAAGCTTCCGAGGCTTATTCATCATCCGTAAAGGAATTCGGTTCAGCAGACAAAGACAACAGAGTGCTGACCAGTTCGGCAATTCTCAGCGCCGGATCGTCCGGAGCCGAAATTCCCTCTTATAAAGTGCCGAAATCATCTTTCGCAGAAAAAGGAGGCATTGACATAGTGTCGCTTCTAGTCGCTTCTTCGCTTTCTGTCAGCCGCTCTGAAGCAAGACGCTCGGTGTCTCAGGGAGGAGTCTTTCTCAAAGACAAAAATATCGCGGATTTCGATCATTTGGTCAAGCCGGAAGATTTGGAAGGCAGGAACGCCGTCCTCAGGATCGGTAAAAAGAGAAGGAAAAAAATAGTCATATCGGATTGAAAAACTTGGGTCAATTTCATTTATAATGATTATAAACGGCAGAAAAATCAAAACGGCTTTCGTGCATCAGCTTCCCCATCCCGCCCACCGCGCCTGGGCACGCGGAATTGGAGCCAAATTCATGTATTTCCGGGGCAACAAAAAACTGAGGGAAAGAGGCAACAGACATATTTTGCTTAACCTTCTAAGGCTCAAGTTCACTCTTTGCAAACCGGATGTCATAATTTCGGAAGGCGGTGCGCCTCTGTTTCCTTCCGTCGTTCTGCACAATTTTTCCACTTGCGCGAAAATAATACTGATAATGGCCGATGAGACCGGTATTTACGTCAAAAAAAACGACGACGTATACGCCAGGGACATAAGAGCTTTCCTCACCATGATAGACGGAGCAATAAGCGTTTCCTCGCTGACAGCAAAAACTTTTGAAGGTTTGATCCCCGGTACTGTCCCGGTGAAAACAGTTAGACCTTCCATAGGAGAAATTTTTCTTGGACAAACGTTTCCTTTTTCAGGCGACAGAAGAAAAAACACCGTAGGGATAGTATCAAAAGGCGGAAAAAGAGGCATAATGAATAAAATCCCCGGATGGCTTGATGAATGTTTTTATCTGATGAAAAAGAAGCTTCCGGACCTCCAGGTAATAATAGCGGGTGCGAACGACTCTCCCTTGAAATTCGAAAACACCAAATATTCCGGAATAATAGATTACAAAAAAATGCCCGCATTTTACAAAAATCTGGGCGTTCTTTTCCACTTTCCTGATTTCGACCCCTTCCCCGTCTCGCTGATGGAAGCTTTAGCCTGCGGATGTCCGGTACTGGTCGGAAAAGGAGCCGGAAATTTTGAATACTTCCAATCGAAAAAATGGACCGAGCTCATGTGCGAAGATCAAAATCCTTACTTCATAGCAAGAAAAGCCGCTGATATTCTGTCTGGAAGCGTGACCTTTGAAAGGTCGAGACTGTTTTCTGAAACGGTTTCAAAAGAACTGTCTCCGGAGAGGAGCTCTCTCGAATTCAGAAAAGCTCTGGAAGAAATTCTCGCCAGATGAGAATCGCTTACGACGTCACAAATCCCTATTCTCCGGGTTCCACCGGGATTGGAACATACTCCAAAGCACTCGTAGAAGCTATGAAGAATACTTTTCCGGAAAATGAGTACCTTCTTTGCGTCAGAGACAGCAGACTTAAAAAAATCGCAAGAGACAAAAAGGCGTTCATAAACAACAGGATAAAGGGCGCCAACGTATCTCACCACGCCGCTTTCAAAGGTTTTTTGATGCCTATGAAAAAGCCGGATATCTGGCACGGCCTCGATGTATGGCTTCCCGACAAATACACGGGAAATTCGAAAATCGTTTTTACAGTTCACGATCTCGTCGTTTTTTCACACCCCGAACTTTTAAAGCCGAATTATGTCAGGGCGATGAGAAAAAAATTCGAACGATATTTCAACGAGGTCATCCCGGACGCTGTAATTGCGATATCAGAGCAGACCTCCAGAGAGATAAAGTTATTTTTCCCTTCCATTTCAAAAAAAGTCCACGTTGTTCATCAGGGCGTTTCATCATTTTGGAGACCTGTAGCGACTGTTCACCCTTTCAGGAATGATTTCAAATATTTTCTGTTCGTCAGCACTCTCGAACCCAGAAAAAACTTTAGGGCCGCGCGCGAAGCCTTTTTGTCACTTTCACCGAAGGGAGTGAAACTTGTCGTAGTCGGCAAGAACAACGATGAAAAAGAGGAACTTTTTGACAGCAAAAACATAATTCAACTCGGTTACTGCGACAAAAATCACCTGAGAATCCTTTACAATCATTCCGCAGGACTTCTGTTCACTTCCATCTACGAAGGCTTCGGTCTTCCTCCGCTCGAAGCCTTGTCCTGCAATTGTCCTGTCATAGCTGAAAGGTCCCTCCCCTGTTCAGATTTTCTCCCCGAAATGTTTAAAACCGACTGCAAAGACATTGAAAGCATAAAAGAGAAAATGAGATTTTTCCTTGAAACACAGGAAAGAAAAAACCTTCACCTTTACGTCAAAGACCTCACGTGGACCTGCACCGCCGAAAAGACTTTCGCTATTTACAAAAAACTTCTTAACAAATGAGAAATTCACAGGATTTTCCAAGACCTCTTTTCTGGCAAAACAACTGTTTGCTCATTCTCGATCAGCGAAAGCTGCCGTTCAATGAAGACTATCTAAGAGTGAACACTGTAGAAGAAGCCGCCGCCGCAATATCGGAAATGGCGGTCAGGGGAGCTCCGGCCATAGGAATAACAGCCGTTTTCGCATGGGCTTTGGGTATTTTTCAAAAGTATCCACGGGAAAAAATTGAGTACATTCTATCGCGCACAAGACCGACTGCAAGGGATCTTTTTACGGCACTAGGTTTCATGAAAAACTGGCAGGGCGACGCTCTCGAAGGAGCGGAAAAGTATTTGAAAATAGCTGTCGAAAACGAGGAAAAACTGGTCATAAATGCTTCTTCACTCATACCGGAAAAATCGTTTTTAATCACACACTGCAATACTGGATTTCTGGCATATTACCGCTGGGGCACCGCCTTCGGCGCCGCGGCATGGGCTCATGAAATTGAAGGAAAAGAAGTGTTTTTGTGGGTGAAAGAGACCAGACCCAGACTTCAGGGAACTCTCACAGCCTGGGAAGCCTCCAAGAGAAACATTCCTCACCGCGTTATAGTCGATTCAGCGGCGGCTCATGTTATGAAAACCGAAACAATTGACGCAGTAATCATCGGCGCGGACAGAATATCTAAAAATCTCGACGTCGCGAATAAAATCGGATCTCTGGACCTCGCTATATGCGCAAAACATTTCGGTGTACCTTTTTACGTCGTCGCCCCGGAAACCACTTTCGACAATAACATTTTTTCCGCTTCGGATTTCGTCATAGAGGAAAGATCATCAAATGAAATCAAGAGCTGCGGCGGTTCCGGAATTTTCGCGGTAAATGAATCCGGTTTTTTCAACCCGGCATTCGACGCCGTACCCAGCGAACTGATCACTGCCGTAGCGACTGAAAACGGCATACTGCACCCTCGCAGAGATTGAGGAATAATATTTATTTGCCAGGGTTAAAGTTATTTTCTCTTAAAAATATTTCTGATGTACGATCCGTGCCAAGCCATGTGAAACAGCGATATGACGGCCATCGCCGATGCGGTTTCGACGTGCCAGTAGAGCAAGTCAAACCACGCGTCAAGCCTTTTTCCTGAATTGGCCTGTAATATCAGCATTATCGCGAGAATGAATGAAACGGCGAATGTCAGGAATAATGCAAAATTCCATATCTTCAGGTGGAACTGACGGGAAATGATTTTCAGTTTTACAAGAAGCCTCGAAAAAAAGAATATTAAGGTCAAAACGACGGCGATCGGAAGAAAGTGATACTTTTTTCCGAACAGATCTCCCTTGTTTTCTTCGTCGTTTGATTCAACAATCTGCAATGATTCGGATTCGGAAGCCGGATCATTTGACAGCACGGCGGAATAACAGTCGGAAACCGTGTCCGCTTGAGCCTCTGTAGTTTCGGTTGAAATCCGGCCGCCGTTTTCAGGAGTCATGATTTCATTCTGAATTTCCGAAGCAGTGTCTTGAAGCTTTTGAGCAGTGTCGGGGATCATACGCCTCTCTTCCGGAGAGAGCTGAGAAAAGTCGCAGATGCCGTCTGAGTCGGAATCGAAAAACCTCCCGCAGAGACCCGGGCAATCAGTTTCACCGTAAGGACAGGTGTTCCATGCGGAATTAATAAGTAAAATCAGGATTGCATAAAACACGGTCTCACTCGGTTCTGACGGCAGTGAAATGATTTATGCCGTTTCTTATGACTTGAAAAAGAAGAGGCTTTGTCCCGTTTTTATAAAGTTCGGCGGCTCTTTCATAGTCGGCAAGACTTTCAATTTGAATTTCTCCGACTTTTACTATGATGTCTCTTTGAGCGAGGCCTGCCCTGTGTCCTGCGGAACCCTGGCGCACTTGTGCGACATAAACAGCTTTTCCGCTGAGATTCAGGTTTTCAGTCTGTCTTTCGTCAAGCTCGCGGATTTCAATGCCGAGCCATGGGCCGGCGACATCGACAACTTCGGGGACCGGAATTTCCTTCTGCAAAAACTCTTCAAGAAATATTTCCAAATTCAGATCTGAATTACCCCGCTTGACAGAAAGTAAAATTCTCTCGCCGGGTTCCCTCTGAGAAACGTCTATTCTGAAACTCGTCACGTTTTGAACCGGGACTGAATTTACCTCATATATTATGTCTCCTGTTATCAAACCGGCTTTCTCTGAAGGAGATCCCTTGACTGTCCCGGTGACTATTATACCGGACTGAAGGTCTTCGGCTCCCATGGCGATTTTAAGATCGAACGTCAGGTTTTCAAGCATGACACCAATATAGGAACGGGTCACTGTGCCCGTGTCGATAAGTTCATCGGCTATTTTGGATGCCATGTTTATGGGAATGGCGAATCCGATGCCGATGTTAAGACCTGTCGGAGAAGTTATCGCGGTATTTATTCCAACGACGTTACCCCGTGAATCGAGAAGAGGCCCTCCTGAATTACCCGGATTAATTGATGCGTCTGTCTGAATGAAATACTGGTAAGACGGCCCTTCAGGCAGAGGGATTTCACTTCTGCCGACTGCACTGACGATGCCGGCTGTAACAGTCTGGGAAAATCCCAGCGGAGAGCCTATTGCTATTACCCATTGACCCGGTTTAAGTTCGTCGGAATCGCCTTTTTCCAGACAAGGCAAAGGATACACGGATTTGATTTTCAAAACCGCCACGTCTGTCTGAGGATCCGTTCCGACGAGTTCGACGTCTCTTCCCTCAAATACAGTGCCGTCCGGAAAAACAACTGAAATCCTGTGGCTTCCTCCCACTATATGGTTGTTAGTCAAAACATAACCTTCGGATGATATGACAAAACCGCTGCCTTCCGATTTTTCAAACCTTTCGCCTTTTCTCTGCTGGGGCTCTTCGAATCCGAAACTGCGGGGACCGAATATTCCTAAAGGATCCATACTGAAAGGCATTATACCGAAAGGATTGACAGTGTATGTAAATTCAACTCTTTTTTCCGCGATGACGCTGACGACAGCAGGCATAGAATTTTCGACGACTTCGCTGAAGGAATATTCGGATTGAAGGCGGTTTTCTTCGGACAATACTTCAGAAGAGTCCGGGAATGAGAATCCGCTTAAAAAAAAGGATTGAGTATAAGCTGATATCAGCAGGAAAATAGACGACAATTTGAAAAATTTACCTTTTTTCATCCTTTGCCCCTTTCGGCGGTCCTTCACAAACACTCATGTTTAAGTTATAAACCTTCAAAACTAAAAATATTCTAAAAGAGAAAAATGTCAATCGGGAATTTTAATGTTAGGTTTAATGATACACGAAAGATTTCTTGATAATTAACTGTTTTCCCAAAATGGACAGCGGGAAGGGCGGTTTCCGGGAAATAACCGTTACCGTGGAAAAATTCGTTCAATCTCTTATTAACGGCGGTTTTCCCAAAGAGAAAAAACTGAATCCAATGTCGAAAAGCTTCTGTCCGTCCAAAATGTTTCTTCCGTCAAAAATGAATGAGGGCTGGGACATACTGTCGAAAATCTTTTTGTAATCGAGCTTTTTATATAAGTCCCACTCTGTCACGACGGCTATAGCGTGCGCTTTTTCAGCCGCTTCGTAAGGGTCCTCAGTCAACTTGATTTTATTTACGTCATCTCCAAACGCCAGCGAAACATTCCTCAGCGCTTTAGGATCCGTAAGTGTGACCTCGGCGTTTTCGGCAAGAAGTTTTTTAACTATGTAAATTGCCGGTGATTCGCGGGTGTCGTCAGTGTCGGCTTTGAAAGCGAGACCGAAGACTGCGATTTTCTTTCCCGCGATAGTGTTGAACATGGATCCCAGCATTTTCAGGAAAAACCTTTCCTGCTGATATTCGTTTATTCTCAAAACATTTTCCCAGTATTCCGCAGTTTCTTTGAGAGAATAATTCTCACAGATATAGACGAGGTTCAAAATGTCTTTTTTAAAACATGATCCTCCGAACCCGACGCTCGGCATTAAAAATTTACCGCCAATCCTCGTGTCCAGGCCGACGGCGCGGGAGATTTCGGATATGTCTGCTCCCGTCGCTTCGCAAAGAGGAGTTATGGAATTTATTGAAGAAATTCTCTGGGCGAGAAATGCGTTGGAGATCAGTTTCGACAGTTCTGCGCTCCAGATATTGCTCGTGAAAATCTTTTCTTTGGGCACCCAGTGCGAGTATATCTCGACAACTTCTTCCCTCGCCTTCATGGCTTCATTTGAAGAGGCGGATCCTATCAACACCCTGTCAGGGAATTCGAGATCTCTTATTGCCGAACCTTCTGCGAGGAATTCGGGATTGGAAATGACTTCATACTTGAGCCCTTTCTTGTTTGATTCCAGTATTTTTTTCATGGCTTCGGCGGTCTTTACAGGCAGAGTGCTCTTTTCGACGACTATTTTTCCTTGGTCGGAAGATTCGAGAATATCCCTCGCGGTCTTCTCCCAATACTGCAGGTCGACGCATTTACCCGCACCTTCTCCAAATGTTTTCGTCGGGGTGTTGACGGAGACAAATATTATGTCAGCATCCCTTATTCCGGATTTGACATCGTCAGTGAAAAAAAGATTTCTGCCCCTGGCCTTTTTTACTGTTTCAAGAAGACCCGGTTCATAAATAGGAAGATCATCGGTGTTCCACCTTTTTATCTTTTCGGCGTCGACATCCGTCACAATGACTTTATAATCCTCGCACTTCTCGGCTATTACAGCCATTGTAACTCCGCCGACGTAACCGGCTCCTATACAGGTCAGTGTTTTTCTACTCACCGGAACTCCTTTGATTTTGAGAAAGAGCCCGCGGTTTTAAAACCGCGGGCAGGATATCATGTTTTCGTGATAAAGATTATCTGCCTTTTTTAGTCCTCACGGATTTTGACCTTTTGGGAGATCCCTTTTTGACCCCTGTCTTTTTTATCGCAGCTTTATTAATCAAAGGCTTTTTGGCTGAAGGTCTCTTGGTAGAAATCTTTCTGGACGCCGTTTTTTTTATCACAGGATTTTTCGAAACGGCTTTTTTTGCGGTCTTTTTTCCAGCCAAAGGTTTTCTGACGGCAGATTTTTTAACCTTTATTTTCATCGCGCTCTTCTTCCTGGAGACGGGCTTTTTAGTTAAGGTTTTTTTGCCAGCCTGCTTCCTGGCAGCGGTTTTTTTCTTTGAAACTTTTTTCTGCGCTTTATCCGCTGTTTTTTTCCTAACCGGTCCCGCCGTCTTTTTGGTTTTCACCGGTTCGGCTTTTTTTGAAGAGTTCACAGAAACTGCCTGCGCCGCGGCGAGTCTCGCTATGGGCACTCTCATAGGCGAGCAGGAGACATAATCCATACCGACTTCGTCGCAGAAATATATCGATGAAGGATCTCCTCCGTGTTCCCCGCATATGCCGATTTTCAGGTTTTTCTTCTTCTCCCTTCCGAGCGCGACGGCTATTCTTATCATTTTACCAATACCCGTCTTATCGAGTGTCTGGAAAGGATCTTTTTCGTATATTCCCATACTGACATATTCACCAAGAAACTTTCCGGCATCGTCTCTTGAAAATCCCGATCCCATCTGGGTCAAATCGTTCGTTCCGAAAGAGAAGAAATCAGCGTATTCGGCAATTTCGTCGGCAGTGAGAGCGGCTCTCGGCACCTCTATCATCGTGCCTATTAGATATTTAATGTATCCCTGTTTCAGGCCTTTTTCCAGAAAAACCTTGTCTATGACTTTCTGAGCGAGCTCTCTCGAAAGCTTAAGCTCCTTGTAATCGCCGACGAGAGGTATCATGATCTCCGGAAGAGCTTCTATGTTTTTACTGCTTTTCACTTCGATTGCCGCCTCGATTATCGCTCTGACCTGCATTTCGGATATTTCGGGATATGTGAGACCGAGCCTGCATCCCCTGTGTCCCAGCATCGGATTCTGTTCGTGTAGTTCCTCGGATATCTGTCTTATCTTTTCAACAGGCATTCCGGTAACAGAAGCGAGATTCTCCATGTCATTTTGGTCTTTCGGAAGGAATTCGTGAAGAGGCGGATCGAGAAGTCTTATGGTCGCCGGTCTTCCTTCGAGAGCTTCGAATATACCGGCAAAGTCGTTTTTCTGATAAGGCAGGAGCTCATCCAGAGCCTTTTTGTACTCGGTGAAGGACAAGTTGTGCTGTTTGCGGTATTCTATCTGTTCGCTCTCTCCCGCTTTATCAATTAATTTCTCGAGGCGTTTTGATTCGTATGCGAAAAGTATGAGTCTTCTGAAAGCGCTTATCCTGCCTTCGGCAAAAAACATGTGTTCGGTTCTGCAAAGTCCGATTCCTTCCGCTCCGAGAGATACCGCTTTTTTTGTGTCCTCAGGTGAATCCGAATTTGTTCTTATGCCCAGTTTTCTCACTTCGTCGGCCCATTTCATGATCGTCTTGAAATCCTCCGACATGGCTGTGGATCTCGTTGGAATCAAACCTTCATAAACATTACCGGTCGAACCGTTAATGGAGATGTTGTCGCCTTCGACGAAAAGCTTTCCGCCGATTTTCATAGTTTTTTCATCGTAATTTATGTTTACGTCGCCTGCGCCGACAACACAGCATTTTCCCCATCCTCTCGCTACGACAGCTGCGTGGCTCGTCATTCCGCCTACTGAAGTCAGGATGCCTTTGGCTTTATGCATTCCAGCCACATCTTCCGGGCTTGTTTCGACTCTGCAGAGGATTACGCTTTTTCCTTCTTCAGCCCATTTAACCGCGTCTACAGCAGTAAAAACCACCTGTCCCACTGCCGCTCCCGGTGATGCAGGGAGCCCTTTAGTGAGAGCGGTCGCTTTCTTGAGGTCTTCTTCTGCGAAAGAAGGATGCAGAAGCTGGTCAATATAATCGGCGTTCAGCCTCATCAGCGCTTCCTGTTTGGTAATGAGCTTTTCAGAGACCATTTCGCTGACTATCTTTACTGCGGCCGTTCCGTTCCTCTTGCCGTTTCTCGTCTGAAGCATGTAAAGCTTGCCCTGTTCTATCGTGAATTCGAGGTCCTGCATGTCCTTGTAATGATTTTCAAGCCTGTTGCATATTTTTATAAGCTCGTTGTAGTTTTCAGACAGTATTTTTCCGAGCTCTTCTATAGGCAGAGGAGTCCTTATTCCTGCGACAACGTCTTCTCCCTGAGCGTTCATCAAAAATTCACCGTGTATGACTTTTTCGCCGGTTCCCGGATCCCTCGTGAAACAAACTCCCGTTCCAGACGTCTCGCCCATGTTGCCGAACACCATTGCCTGAACGTTTACTCCGGTTCCGAGAAGATGTTTGATGTCGTGAATCTCTCTGTATTTAACTGCTCTTTCGTTGTTCCAGGATTCGAGCACCGCGTTTATCGCCTTGAAGAGCTGATCTTTCGGGTTTTTCGGAAAATCTTCTTTTGTGAATTTTTTGTATATACTTTTAAAACCCTGCACCGTCTCTTTCAATTCTTCGGTCGTAAGTTCGACGTCGAGTTTTTTGCCGTACTGGATTTTGACTCTCTTCAATTCTTCTTCGAAAGCCGAGTGAGGGACGCCCATGACTACATCGCCGAACATCTGTATGAAGCGCCTGTATGAATCCCACGCAAATCTGGGATTGTCTGTCAGGCTGGCAATGGCTGCAAGTGATTCGTCGTTGAGGCCGATGTTCAATACTGTGTCCATCATGCCCGGCATTGAAGAAGCCGCGCCGGATCTAACCGAGATCAGAAGAGGATTCTGATTGTCTCCGAATCTTTTACCTGTCGCTTTTTCCAGTTTTTTAAGATTTTCTTCAATCTCCGTCTGAAGACCGGCGGGCCATTTTTTACCCGCTTCGTAATAAAGTTTGCATACTATAGTGGAAATTGTGAATCCCGGAGGAACGGGCAGTCCTATGTTAGTCATCTCCGCGAGGTTGGCTCCCTTACCTCCGAGTATTTCTTTCATTTTGGCGTTTCCGTCGGCTTTGCCTTTGCCGAAAAAATAAATAAGTTTGTTTTTTTCGGAAACTTTTTTTGTTTGATTGGTTGCGGGCATAAATTCCTCCTTAAAAATATTACAGACTGAAGTTCAGGCCTATTGTGTGACTGTATCCGAGATCTTTCATCGGAACAAATGAATAGTCGAGAGAGAGGTTTTGTATGAAAAAACCCGCTCCAAAACTAAAACCCGACATGAGGTCGTTGGAATCTCCGGTTTTATATTCTGTCCCTTTTGTCGAATAACCAGCCCTGAACGCTATCATCTTGTAAGGCTTGACTTCGCCTCCAAAAGCTATGATAAATCTCGTGTCCGAGGCTTTCGAAAAATCGGCGTTCAGCGTGTAAAAATTCCTCGAAAATGATATTCCACCGGTGAATTTGACGGGTAAAGGATCTTTTTCCTCGTCATATGCTTTGAGCGTCAATCCAAGATTTTCAACCGCTATACCGGCTGATAAACCATCAATGTCTGAAAAACCGTAAATGGCTCCCGCGCCTAAAGACAAAACCGCCGCGTTGAATTCGTCAACAGAACTGTAAAGAAATTTCACCTCTGCTCCGGCGCTTATGTTTTCCGACAAATCTTTAGCGAATGCAAGGCCAGGCATTATTATCGAATATGAGAACTCCCCGAGTATATTGCCTTGCTGGTCCGTCTTGTCTATTCCCGGAGAAGTGAGATAGTCGATACCGCCGGAAACTATGCCGAAGGATTGAGGGTGCGTGTACGAAAAAGATCCCGTGTGAGTGGAAAACATAAGATAGCAGTAAGAAGTGCTCAGAAATTTCCCGGATTTCGAGTACGAAGCCGGATTCAGTCCGAACGACGCGTCTCCTGCTATACCAGTTCTCGCCATAGCTACGGATTTAGCAGATCCGGTGATTTTAAGAAAACTGAATCCGCTGGTTCCCGCTCCGGAATATGGGTCTGTTGAAAAAAGCGGCGAAAAAACCGCGAGGGCCAAAATTGCAGATAAAATAATCGGTTTCATTACATCCTCCAGAATTGCTGAAATTCTCCTTCTAACTACATTATATCGACTGAAAAATCAACTTTTTTTTAAAGTAAAAATGTTTTCTCCCCAAAAATTCCTCGACTGAAACTGCTGTTCCGTGGTATTTTTTAAAAAACTTCAAGAATGAGGTGAAAATGGAAAAAGTACTTCTGTCCGGCAATGAAGCAGTAGCCCGAGGAGCTTACGAAGCCGACGTGAAAGTCGCCGCGGCGTACCCGGGAACACCCTCCACTGAAATTATGGAAAATATCGCACAATACGGCGATATTTATAAAGAATGGTCGGTCAACGAGAAAGTCGCCCTCGAAGTAGCCGCAGGTGCTTCGATGGCTGGAGCCAGGGCTCTTTGCGCCATGAAGCACGTCGGCCTCAACGTAGCCGCCGACCCCCTCTTTTCAATGAGTTACATAGGCGCAACAGGCGGTTTTGTCGTAATCACCGCCGACGATCCTGGCATGCATTCCTCTCAGAACGAACAGGACAACAGACACTACGCGAGAGCCGCTAAAATACCATGTCTCGAACCATCAGACAGCCAGGAATCAAAAGACTTTGTTATTGAAGCGCTTGATATCTCGGAAAATTTCGACACGCCGGTCCTCATGAGAATGACAACCCGCGTATGTCACTCAAAAACAGCAGTTATAATCGGCGATAAAAAGAAACATGAAAATAAAGTTTACGTAAAAGACATAAAGAAGAGAATTATAGTTCCTACGCACGCCAGAGTCAGACATGCTTTCGTCGAAGAAAGGACAGAAAAGCTGATCGAATTTGCAGGAAAATCCAAACTCAACCGAAAACCCGTAAAAAAATCCGATTTTCTCGTAATAGCCTCGGGAATATCATATTTTTACGCCAGGGAGGCATTTCCCGAGATGGACTTCATGAAAATCGGAATGAGCTGGCCTCTCAATCTCGACGTAATAAAAGAAGTGACTAAAAAATATAAAAAAGTTTATGTCGTCGAAGAAAACGATCCTTTCATAGAAAACGAATTGAAAACTGCCGGAATTAAAGTAATAGGAAAAGACGTATTTCCCATGGTGGACGAGCTCGATCAGGAGAAACTCCAAAAAGCTCTCAAAAAAGAAAAAACCTTGAAAGTTCCTGTTCAGGGTCTTCCTCCCCGTCCTCCCGCCCTTTGCCCGGGATGTCCTCACACCGGCGTTTTCTACGCCATATCAAAACTGAAACTGCCGGCCACCGGAGACATAGGATGTTACACTCTGGGCGCATTTCCGCCGTTGAACGCCCTTGACACGACTGTCTGCATGGGTGCCTCGATATCCAACGCCCACGGAATGGAAAAATCAGAAACGGTCGAACTGAGCAAAAAAACAGTGGCGGTAATCGGAGACTCGACTTTCTTCCACAGCGGAATGACAGGTCTCGCCAACATGGTCTACAACAAGAGCCGCGGTATAGTCGTCATTCTCGACAATTCAACGACAGCCATGACAGGTCATCAGGGACATCCGGGAACAGGAAAAACGCTCAACTACGGCGACCACGTTAAAATTGACATAGAAAAGACGGTGATCGGTCTTGGAGTCAAAGATATTCATAAAGTTGATCCCCACGACATACCGGCGGTTTTAAATGCTTTTGAAAAATCTCTTTCTCACGACGGAGTATCTGTAATAATCGCCACGAGACCCTGCATTTTTCTCGTACCCAAACGCTCTTACGGAAAAATTTACATTGTCAACCACGACGAATGCGTGGGCTGCAGGATATGCGTGGGACTTGGCTGTCCAGCGATATCTTTCAGGGAGAATAAATCCAACATAAATCCCATGTTCTGTGCGGGATGCGGACTCTGTGCCTCCTTGTGCCCCAAGAAAGCGATAAAAATCAATGAAGGAGTCGAAAATGGCCAGGAATAAAAGCATTATGATAGCCGGCGTCGGCGGCCAGGGAATTCTTGTGGCGGCTGACATTATAGCTCTCGCCGCACTCGATTCCGGATTCGACGTAAAAAAAAGTGAAATACACGGAATGTCACAAAGAGGCGGAAGCGTGACTTCTTCCGTAAAATACGCAAAAAAAGTGTTTTCTCCCGTAATAACCTGCGGTCAAGCCGATATACTTCTTTCATTTGAACTTCTCGAATCACTGCGTCAGCTCCATTTTCTTAAAGATGGGGGGTTTCTCGCGGTCAACGAAATGCGGATAGACCCCCTCCCTGTGGCGGTCGGCAATTTTGAGTATCCCGGCGACATAAAAGAAAAACTGACGTCCATAGTCGGGGCAAAAAACCTTCTGTTTGTCAATGCGGTTGAAGCGGCTCAGACTCTCAACGACATGAGGACAATGAACGTCTTCCTCATAGGAGCCGTATCTTCAAAAATGCCGGAAATCACTCAAAAATCCTGGGAAAAAGCAGTCAGGGAAAGACTTCCTGAAAAAGCGTTCGAAATAAACATGAAAGCTTTTGAGATGGGGAAAACAGGCAGTTAGATTTTTTGGTTGCGGGAGAGGGATTTGAACCCTCGGCCTCTGGGTTATGAGCCCAGCGAGCTACCACTGCTCCATCCCGCGAC
>JAFGSQ010000003.1 GCA_016934535.1 candidate division WOR-3 bacterium | reverse complement strand
TGGTTCCTTTTTTTAGCTTTTTTTGATTATATTTTCTTTTTAGGAACCAGTCTTTTTCTTTTTATTTTTTATAGGACACTAGTGATTCCAGTATATTTTTCTGAATTTAATGAAATGACTTACTCGCGACCTTTGACAGTTATTTTCGATCTTGACGGAACTCTGGTAGACACTTCAGATGACCTTGTAGGATCAATAAATTACCTCAGAAATACCCTGGGCTTGGAGTCTCTTCCCAAGGCAGAGGCAATGAAGGCCGTCGGCCAGGGATTTGACCACCTGGTCAGAACTTCTTTGGAAAACAGATTTTGCGACGAAACATCCATTTCAAGCGCAAAAACAATTTTTTCAGAGCATTATATAAATCATATCACGGACAAAAGTTTACCGTACGAAGGGATTATTTCGACGCTGGAATGCCTTAAGGACTTGCAAATTTCACTGTGTATAGCGACCAACAAAGAGAATATTATGACTAAAAAATTGCTGGATTCGCTCGGAATGACACACCACTTTGATGTCATAATAACCGGAGGAATGGGTTTTCCACTCAAACCCGATCCGGCCATGATAAAAGAAATAGCCTTAAAGAAAAATACCGACACAAGCCGGATAGCCCTCGTCGGCGACGCCTGGACGGATATAACTTCGGCCAAAAACGCGGGATGCATTTCAATTCTCGCCTGTTGGGGATTCAACGACACGAGGGGCGTTACGGCTGATTTTTCAGCGGCTTCACCCCTCGAAGTTGTAAAAATAGTTACGGGTCTTTTTAAAAACCCAAAGTGAATCTTATCTTACCAGAAGCACTCTGGTCGAGGATGAAGATTTCCTTCCTATCATCCTCACTATGTAGTTTCCTCCTGAAACTTGTATGCCTTTTTCGTCTCTTCCGTCCCACGTCAGTCTGTGCGAACCGTAAGTCAGTCCTGAAGCTATTGTTCTGACGTTTCTGCCCGTTATATCGAAAACATAAACTCCGGCTTCTTCGTCTTGCGGAATATCAGCTGAAAAATGCACCGAAGAAGTGAATACTGAGACTCCGTTAACAGTCAGAAGAAGCGTGTTTATGTCGGGGTCAGCTATAACAGGTTGTTCTTCCACGCCTGTTTCGAACCAGTCTAATACTCTTTTCATCACAGTGTCAGGAGACGCGAAAGGTCCAGTTTGATAAATGGCTTCAAAACCGAAACCGAAAAACACGACTTTGCCGGAACCCTGGAAATATGTAACAGCACCGACATCCGATGAGCCGAGGTATTCAAGTGCTTCGTTTCCTCCGTTAGTGGCTGAAACAACATCCCTCGAATTTTGATTCGAAGGTTGACCTCCTGCTGTTGCGACCATTATAGGGTCAAATATTGATCCAGATACTGCATCTAAACCGGAAACAGTTCCATTTTTAATCCACGCAACATGAAGATAATCTGTTGAAAACGAATTTCCGTTTAAGAATTGAGCAATATTTTGTCCGGTTATAAACAAGTCCCTCCCCGAGTCAATATAACCTGTTAAATCGACTATATCCTGTCCTGAAAGCACACTGTCACTCACGGTGGCGTCTCCGGAATACCAGATTATCATCTGATAATCCTGGATTATTGAACTTACCGGCCCGTCTTCATACCTATACCATACATCGTACATTCTTGACAAACGTTCTAAAGGATCCGAATACTTGTTGCTGTAATTTCCATGTACATCGGCGTTTACAATTAATATTTCAGGGATGCCTCCGGCTGGAAATCTGATCGTGAAAGTACTATTTATCGGATCTGGATTACTCGATATTACGAAATCCACATCGACGAACTGAACTGTTGCTGAAGAAGAAACATTGAAAACTATCGGGTCGGATGAATTGGACACTGTATCGCCTGGATTGGCAGAACCCACATCTGACACGCTGTCAGTTAACGCTATGATCGGAGATGAAGAAGAGGCCGTAATTTGAATTGACGATGCTGATCTGTAAGCCGTGTCACATACCAGTTCAATTTCAATCGTCCCCTGTTGACCCGGCAATATATGAAAAGAACCACCCGGGCCGGAAACCTCTGATCCTACAAATCTGAAATCCGTGAAACCCATTTTACCTATTGATCTCAAGACATTAATTCTTCCGGCACCCATATTGCCTGCATTAAAATATGGATCGTTGAACATAGCATCGCATCCGGCTTCCAATATTAATTCAGTTGAATCAGCGCTAATGGAAGGGTCAAACACCCTGATCAACGCCGCTACACCCGCCGCAAGAGGGCAGGACATCGATGTTCCGTCCATGTATCCGTATGCACCGTAAGGAATCGTCGAATACATGTTTTCACCAGGAGAAGTGATGTCGATCCAATAACCGTAGTTTGAAAAACTCGATTTGAAATCACCCGAACCAGAAGATGCCACTGCAACACAATTGTCATACGCCGCGGGATACGTAGGAGTGCTGACATTGTCGTTGCCCGCTGAAGAGAGACAAATGACATCGTAATTGTCGTGTGCGTCGTTAATCGCTGCGAGGATGCCTGAACTTCCCGGACCCCAACTCATTGAAATAACGTTTGCGCCGTTCTGCGAGCAGAAATAAATTCCCTGAGCGCATTGTGTCAGATAATAAGTCCTCACACCTATCAGTCCGACATTATGGCTCGCTCCGGCTATTCCCAATGAATTATTCGTCACGGCCGCCGCAAGACCAGAGCAATGCGTTCCGTGACTTTCAGATGTATCAATAGGAGTAGGATCATTGTCATTGTTGACATAATCGTAACCTGTAATGTAGTTAGCCTGCAGGTCCTGGTGATTTCTTTCACACGCATCGTCAACTACCCCTACAATCGAGCTGTGATTGCCTACAACAAGATCCCAAGCCTGAAACGCATAAATTGTGTTTAAAAACCACTGGTTTGTGTAATATGGATCATTGGGCAAATAGAAAGGCTCCCATCCTGTGAAATTCGGCGTTTTGTAAAAATCTGCAGCGATGTTCAGTTCAACAAATTCAACAAAAGGAAGCTCATTAAAGTCGTTTATACTGGCAACAGCGTTTTTGTCCGAACTCGATCTGAACACATACATCATGTCGAGTCCGTAATCCTTGTTCCTGTTGAAATCGTAATCGGCAACAAGAATTTCGTAATCATTAAATTCATTGTCTGCTAGAATTTTGTCCAGAGACTCTATACCTGAGACAAGTGTTCCGTTTTCATTGTCAAAGGAAATACTTCCCCTGTAATCGTTTATGAATTTTACTACCACTTCGCCCGGTTTGTGTGTTTGAACCGCCAAAAGAGGCAGCGCTACAACCGATAAAAGTAAAAATGCGACGACATTTCTTTTCATTCATTCCTCCTATTTTATAATTTCAATTTTTCCCGTAAAAAAGCCTTCCACTGAACTAATTCTGTAAATATAACTTCCCGAAGATAAACCACTAAGATCCAATCGTTTTTCTCCAAGGAGTTGTCCCTCAAAAAGCCTGGTCGTCAGTCTTCCGGAGGCATCGAAAAGATCTATTTTACATTCCAAGCCCCTGGAAGAAGCAATTATAAGCGACGTTCTTCCATCGTTCAAGTGGTAAATTTTTATGTCAAAATCTTTTATGCAAGGTGTTTCTTCCACGCTTAAAGCGTCTTGAAGAGCCCTGAAAGCGTTTATCTTTCCGGCTCCCATCAGTCCCTGAAGAATAAGCGGTTCCGCAGGCATCGAATCTGCGGACGCGTAGAGCCTTGTTATTATCTGGGAATTTGTCTCAGACGGAAAACGGCACCTCATAAGCGTCAGCAATCCGGCAGTCACAGGACACGCCATTGAAGTCCCGCTCATCAAACCGTAATTTCCACCCAAAGAAGGCAAGGTCGAATATATGTCTTCTCCGGGAGCTGAAACATCGACCCAGCCGCCGTATGTTGAAAAACTCGCCCTCTGATTAGCCGAGTTTGTCGCGGCAACAGAGACGACATTTTCGCCGTTCGCAGGGTATTGCGGCACCGTGTCACCGTTGTTGCCTGCGGCTGCACACACTATTATGTCGTAATTGTTGTACGCTTCGTTGATTGCCGTCTGCAGAGTCGTTATCGGATCAGGACCGCCGAAACTCATCGATATTACTGAAGCTCCCGTTGTGCAGGCGTAATAGACGCCTTGAGTTGCGGCGGCATCGCTTATGGAAAAAAGAAAACCCGCCCTTACTCCAATGAGTCCTATCGCGTAACCGACTGAAGCGACGCCGACCGAATTGTTTGTCACAGCCGCTGCGCAGCCACAGCAATGCGTTCCGTGTGTTTCCAAAAATCCCCAAAAACCCGGGTCCGGGTCCGGATCGTCGTCGTAGAAATCGTAGCCTGTTATCCAGTTTCCCGAGATGTCCGGATGAGAATACTCCATGCCGACATCTATTATGCAGACTCTCTTTGAATGGTTTCCGGTTTCAATATTCCACGCGCTGTCGGCGCCGATGTTCGGTAGGAACCATTGCTGTGAATAATCAGGGTCGTTGGGCACAAGAAAAGGATTGAAAACCATTGAAGAAAAAACGTTTCTTATGTAATTAGGTTCGCTGTATTCAACAATTGGAATTTTTGAAATTGTCCTGACAAACTCGCAGACATCTATTTCAGCAGGAAAATAAAACAGATAAATCATATCAAGCCCGTAATCGAATTTTCTTTTGCTGTCGTAGTTTTCGATTATCTGCTCGTAATCAGTCACATCGAAATCGGAGAGTGCTTCATCTAAATCCTTAAATCCAGACACAATCAAATCGCCTTCCTTTTCAAAAGCAAGGCTTCCCCTGATTTCATTCCTGAATTTGACTATCATTTGTCCGCTTGCAAAATCCGACGAGATTAATAATGAAGGTAAAACAAAGAGGAAAAACAATACGTTCCTTACTGTCATTGGGACTCCTTTTAGGTCTTCACCGGTAATTATATAACATTAATAAAGTAAACAAAAGACAAAAAAGGGAGGTTTCCTCTCTCTTTTATAGATTAAAATAATATTATTCCGCTACGATAACTTTACCCGTTGTCACAAAACCGTTCGATTTCAGTCTGTAAATGTAATTACCCGAAGGGATTCCGCTCGTGTTCCAGCTGAAATTGTACTGGCCCGCTGAAAGATAACGGTTGACAAGTTCCGTGACCATTCTTCCAGTGGCGTCGTAAACTTTTAGTGAAGTCATACCGCCTTCGGGCAGTCCAACGGCAAAACTACACTGTCCACGCGTCGTAGAAGCGTTGACTCTGTACACACTGGGAATCACAACCACGGTGTTCTCTTCAACGCTTACCGGGGGAAGACCGAGGTCCATCACCACGTTGACCGGTAAGTAATAATATTCGAGATGATCTGTTTCGTTGTGCGTTCCTGACGAATTACAGAAAACAATACTAACGTCTCCATTCTGACTCACGTAATATGAGGCATCTACCATGTCATTCTCCATAGCCGTGTCGTTCGGCGTCACCTGCTGGACATCCCAAGTGTTGCCCTCGTCAATAGAAGAAGCGCAATAAAGCTGCCAGCTCAATGAATCCTGCGCCAAAGCGTCGAAAAATATCATAAGAACTATTCCAGAATCTGGATATGAATAGTAATATGAAATTGTAGCGTATCCGGCCAAGTGTTCAAAAACATTAGGATCTCCAGTAAAAACTGGAATTGGGTTGTTAGCGTCGAATGTATAGGCTCCCGGAATACCCGTGCTGGGTTTTGTAAACCAGATTTCACCGTAGTTGTAGCTGTAGTCCGGATCTTTATGAGGATCAAATTTGCCTGCTATATATGGAATGTTCGTGTTTGGATCTACAATTAGAGAAAATCCCTGCCATGTGACTGAAAGTGTATCGTCGTTACCCAAACTGTCAGTCACCGCAATGTTCAAAAATTCCTGTTCAGAGGTCCAGGTCTGTCCGTAGTCGGTAGTTTCCTTAAACTTGGGATATATTGGCCTTCCAGATACATACTGTAAACCGTAATAGGCAAATCCATACCCGTCACTTCCGTTGTCCACCAAGGCTTGAACTGCACCGGCATCAGAACCAATCGTGCGGAATGGTACTTGTGTCCAGTTTTGACCGTAATCTTCTGAAGTCCAACCCCTAATATCTTTAGTAATCCAATCGAGGGCGGTTGCAAAAAGAGTGTCACCGTCTCCCCACACGCAAATATATGAAAAATATGAACTCAATCCCACATTAACGGGAACAGGATTAAATAGCGCGAAAACAGGGTAATCATCATAAGCAAAGAATAAAGTGTCATTGACGGTAGACGCCAATTTTTCCTGCCAGATTATGTAAGGGGACACACCCAGTGGGTCAGAACTTGTGATATTGTTGATTTGGTCGGAATGGGGATAAGTTCTGACACACCAGTTGTGGCCTATCTGATTAGCAGTCCAGATTAGCCCTCCATCAACCGAATAAGATTGATACATTTGCTGTGTAAACGTTGGATCCGTTGTCGTTACAGAATAAACGACAGATATCGTGTCTCCCTTAGCGATGACATTTCTGCCGGGTTGAACGACACCCCTCCAGTTCATGTCGGAGGTTATGAGGACTGGAGTTGCCAGTTTTCCGAGGTTCGGTGGTTTTGCTGACGAAACAGGCATTGCCAGATCGGTCGCGTCTACGAGGACATCACTGTAAATGGACCATGCCAACAACAGAAATGAAACAATCATTAATGATTTTTTCATCACAGCCCTCCTATTTTAAATGGTTTTCGCAAACTCCTTATATAATTCAACCATTTATTTTGCAACGCAAATAAAAAAAGGGGAAGGTTTTCCCCTCCCCT
Source organism: candidate division WOR-3 bacterium (assembly GCA_016934535.1). NCBI lineage: Bacteria > Pseudomonadati > Caldifarciminota > Caldifarciminota bacterium. The sequence goes on along the minus strand of JAFGSQ010000003.1, from coordinate 26,310 downwards.
TATTAATCATCAGTTCTGTTATTGAGTAATTAAGACTTTACCGGTAGTAATAAATCCGTTGGAAGTTAGCCTGAAAACATAGTTTCCAGAAGGAACAGTTCCGGTGTTCCAGTCGAATTTGTACTGCCCGGCTGACAGATACCTGTTTACAACGTCGGTGACAATTCTTCCGGAGACATCGAATATTCTTAGTGAAGTCATTCCGCCTTCGGGTAAACCTATTGTAAAACTGCACTGGCCCCTTTGTGTTGTTGTCGTAACATTGTACATGTTCGGGATTTCGTTTATCGGAGTTTCTTCGACACCGACGACGTAGGGTCCCACTGCGGGAAGACCGAGATCAGTGACTACGTTGCACGAAATGTGATAAACAGGAGACACGACATTATCGCCCTGTGTCGAGTCAGTGAAGAATATGTTATAATCGCCGTCTGAGTCAATGTATGATGCTCCGCTCGGATAAGATTTGTCTAAACCGCCGGCGTCATAGGAAGTTATCTGGTATTCGTCCCAGGTGTTTCCTTCGTCTTGCGATGTAACGACGATAAGCTGAAGCTGAGTGAAAGTGTCCGTACCGATGACTTCATCGACAAAAGCGCTGACTGTGCCGAGAAGAATAACACTTGAATCAACCGCTGATCTGTAAAAAGCTATCGTCGGTGCGGAAGCTATGTGGTTGAAAACGCTCGGGTCGTCTACTATAACAGGAACCGCATCGCCAAAAGTGTATGCTCCTGGTGTTCCGCCGTTCGGTTTCTGGAACCAAATTTCTCCGTACGTGTACGATTCATTCGTTGTAATGCCTGTGTCAAGTTTAACGAGGAAGTAAGGATAATTGTTGATGGGGTCCATAACTACACTGTATCCCTGCCATGACATTGAAAAAGTATATCCTCCGACTTCGACGTCGAAAAGCAGCTGCTCAGCTGACCAGGTCTGACCGTAGTCGTTTGTTTCTTTGTAGCGGGGAGGGAAATTCTCTCCGGTCGCTTCCTGTATGCTGTAAAAAGCCACAGCATATCCGCCTTTCCCGTTATCAATCATAGTCGAGACCGATCCTTGGTCGGTTCCGATAGGTCTGAATGTCACCTGTGTCCAAGTAACTCCGCCGTCATAAGACACCCATTCAATCAGATCGTCTGTTGCATTATCTGTAGCCATGGCAATCAAGCTATCACCTGTTCCGAAAACGCAAACAACTGGGAAATAAGGAGTTATGCCCACATTTACCGGAACCGGATTGAAAAGTCCGAAAGTTGGGTAATCGTCGTATGCAAAAAACAGTGTGTCATTGGCAGCTGATGAAAGCCTTTCCGCCCAGATAACATAAGGTGATGCACCAAAGGGATCGGACATATTTGTGACATCAAAAATCTGGTCGGCGTGAGGATAAGTCCTCAGGCAGTCATTATGACCAATTGCATTTAATGACCATGTCGCGCCGTTGTCCGTCGAATATGACTGATACATCTTCTGGTTATATGTTGGAGTAGTCGTCAATACTGAATAAACGACCGATATGGTATCGTTTTTACATGTCAGGTTTCTTCCCGGCTGCGCAATACCCCTCCAATATCCCTGAGCATTGACTTGAACAGGAGTTGTAACATCCACGTTGTTTATCACTGAAGCCTTATAAGGTTGCCAGCAATCTCCTGTGATGGCAACGTCAGCAAAAAGACCGAACGCCATCAGCATCAATGCTACAAACATTACACTTTTCTTCATTTCTAACCTCCTCTTGTTACATTTGTCAAAACCAAACTACCAATTTTCTTTCTTACTTCTCCCAAGAAGAAAATCAATCAATTTAACAGAATCGTATTCGATGTCTTTCGTAATCGAATTGATCCTGGAAGTAAAGTATACATGAAAAGCGCTCACAGGAAAAGCGATTAATAAACCGGCGGCTGTTGTTATGAGGGCGACCTGTATTCCGCTTGCGACGAGGACCGGGTCGACCGTCGCTGCTTTGGCAATTGAGTCAAACGCCATCATCATACCTACGACAGTTCCGAGAAAACCGACCAGTGGAGCTATCGTCGACACTGCAGCGAGAATGTCAAGACCTTTGTCAAGGACTTCAAGTTCTCTGACGGCTGCAATTCCGACTGCGTCTTCGAAAGCGTATCTCTTTTCCTCTTCATTCAAATTAAAATATTTTTGATTTTGCGCTATCAAAGAATCTGCTACGCGGGATATGGCGCTGTCGTATTTTTTACAGACATCTGCGGCTCTTTTTCCTCTGTCCTCAACGCTGTAAGAACCGACAAATTCAGTCAAAAATCTTTTTCTACTTTTTGAAATCTTCCAAAGAACCATCAGTCTCTCGAAAATCGCGGCACCACCGACGACGCTCGCCAAAAGCAAAAGCCACATAGCCCATCCACCTTTTGCGAAAAGAACAAGCACTTGTCAAAACCTCCTTGTTAAAAAGCAGGGGAGGAAATTCCTCCCCTCTATTTTAAAATTGAGCGCCCAGCGAGAACCTGTGGACATTGCCGAGGAACTCGAACTTGGTGAAGGCGTAGTCAATTGAAACCGATGTTTTGGGTCCCATCGGGATCCTGAATCCGGCTCCTGTGCTTATCTGTTCTTCCCCGAGATAGGTTCTTTTGACTTCGGGCTGTCCTTCCGCATCGTATTCTTCTTTGGTGTAGAAACCGGGTTTTAAACCGAGTCTCAAAAACATCATGTCGTTGAAAGAATACTCGGCTCCGACGAAGAATCTGTCCTCAGAATGATTCGGATGGCTGACTTCGGTGTCAATGAGAATCTTGTTCGCTCCTGATTTGAAGGGGACGAATGAAAGCCCGAATCTGAAGTCCATAGGCATATTGAAATCCTGAGTTATGTATTTGGCGGAACCGCCGAAATTCAACATTGCTATACCTATCATTATACTCTTGAAGTGCGTGTCGTACATCATACCGATGTCCATAACTACGTTAGAAGCCGAGAAATCGTGAATTTGGCTCTGAATGTATTTAATCGACAATCCAACAGAAAATTTGTCGGTTAGCATTCTCGCGTAAGAAAGACCCAGAGCCATTTCTCCGGCTTTAAACGTTCTACCGGTCCTGCCGAGTTCGTCTACGGGATAACCGAATCCCGGAGGTGCTGTCTCGTCCATTGCGTCTGTACCCAAATATATTGCCTGAAGACCCACGGTACCTATACTCTGGCTGATCGGATAGGACACGCCGAAATATGTGTGATATATTCCCGAAACATACTTTGTTCCACTTATGGAAACTTTCATGGGAGCGAGAGATATCACTCTCCTGTAGTAAACGGAATCGCCTTCTTCTACCTTGACGCTTCTGACCATCGCTATTCCGGCAGGATTGCTCCAAAGAGCCGAGCCGTCGTCGGCAATTGCGGTGGTTGCGTTCCCCATGGCGGCTGTTTTAGCCGTAGGTGAAAGCATCAGAAACATGAATCCCGCCGTTCCGACGTTGGATTGAGCGGTCAGAAGCAAAGGAAGAAGGAAGAAAATCGAAAGAATTATTTTTTTCATTTCGCCCTCCTACTTCAGAACGACAAATTTGCCGACTTGAGTTTTTCCGGATTCGTCTTCGACCGAGAAAAGATAGATGCCGCTCGCTATGAGCTGGACATCAGATGAAATCATGTCCCAGTCGTGGACACTGCTGAACTGGTCCTCGTGTTCGAGCGTTTTAACCAGTTCGCCGCTCAAAGTGTATATCCTAATAGTGCAAACAGACGGAAGGTTAATGAATGATATCCTTCTCGAGTGCTCTGTCCATCCTGCTCTCGACGGATCCTCCCAAGGGTGCCCACTGGCGGCCGACGAATAGTCAATGTCTCCCCTGTAAGGATTGGGGATTACCATGACGGGCATATCTTCATTGAGAGGTTGAGGTGCCGGTCCGGGAACCACTCTAAATGCGTTACTGCCTTTGGATGTTTCCAGCGGTGTGACTCCGGTTTGAGGATTTCCGAAATCGAAGCAAGTGACCGTGTAATAGACGGGGCTGAGGATCGTGACCCCTGAATCGACATAAACATATCTGTAAGTGTTTTCGTACTGCCTGAGTGATGAAAAGTCAGGGTTGTGAGCGAGCTGATATTTGAGCTGAAGAACAGTGTCTGTCAGGTCTGCGTTTGGCGCTCTTATCGGATCGCGGTCCAACCAGCAACGGTAAGCGAAATTCGGATCAGTGGGTACCTCCAAGGTGTCTGAAAGAGTGTCGCTCGGTATCGCATGTATCCATCTTCGTCCTCTGTCCCACTGTCTGAGAAGAGTCCATCCTGCAATTTCCCTTTCGTTGTTCGGGTAACTGCGGTAAACCCTGTATCCCTGGAAGTCTTCGTAGTTGGGAGCGAATATATCCGTTCCGACCTGTTCGTCGGGCAACACGTTCCACAGAGAATCCTTGTCCGGATTATACGGGACCTTGTTCCTTCTTCCCCAGAGTATTGTGACGTCGTTGGGTCTCGGCACTCCGGGTAAAACGAGCATTTCCGTGAAAGCCGGAGGAGGAGGACCAGCGTAATCGGGAATCCCGTCTCCGGTCCAGTCTATTGTGTCACCGGCGACTATAAGAGGAATAGGCCAGTGGAAGAACGGATCAAGCGTGTCGCAAATGACCGTGTCGCCGGGGACTATGGTCGGCCATCTGCTGTTTGTGACTCTGTCCGTTCCGTTAGGATTATTGGTTATGACGTTCGGATTGTCGTACACATCAAGAGCCCATCTCGCGTTGACGCCGAGATCCGTGAAATCGTACCTCAGAGGAGACCAGGACTGATCTCTGCCGAACATAGTGTCAACACCGTTGTAATAAGGGTGCTGACTCCAGAGCGGAGCGTTCCAAACTGTCTGGAAATTCTCTCCGCCTATGTATGCAAAAGTTACGGGAACGCTGTCGCCGGGCAGGAACATGGAATCAGTGACGGGTACGCCATTCCTTATTGCGGGAAAAATCGGACCGAATGATAGAAGGTATCTCGTGTCGTTGAAAAGCGTATCTCTGTTGGCGTATTTTATGTCCAACTGATCCGGATCGAAAGATCCGTTTCCGCATAGAAGCCACTTCAAAATGTCGGCTCTCGGATCGTCGTAACTGGGTGTCCCGGGCTGAGGATCTCCGGGATTCAACTGTGAATTGACAAGCTTCATGATGCTGTCGAAGGGATTGTTCGGAAAACAGGGTCCCCAGTCGAGTATCATGTCGTTCTGATTGCTGTACCACCAGTTGAACGAAGTCGTCAGGTGGGGATTTGGTGTCCTTAGCACCCTGGTTCCGGTGACATCAGGGGTTATAACTCCCTGAGCTGTTCCCGATTGAGAAAATCCCGCCATGGCTGCATTTGCTATCCACGCGACGTTTATGCTGTCTTTCGGATTGAGCGGATTTCCTCCGTACTGGATGGGAATCGTCGGAACGAATCCGCAGACGTCGTCCTGCGATTTGTCATCGTACTGCGCGCCGGCAGGACCGACATCAGCGTCCACGTACAACCCCATGTAGAACTCTCTGAGATTTTTTCTTCCGATGTTCTTTATCCAGAAATTTATTATTATGAAATCTTCCGCGTAATTGTAAGACCAGGAAAAACTCTCCTGAATTACCTGAATCCCCATGACTCTGTGATATGCTCCCGAATTAGGAATAGTCGGATCAGTGAAAGTGTCCCAGTAAATTGCAATGAAATCGAGTTCCGATACGGCCGTCGAATCATAGACGGGAGAAGTCGGTATCGTAGATCTCTGGATTATCGAATCAGCTGATGTAACGCCTGGCCACATTTCGTGTTCGTGAGCCCAACCGTCGCAACCGACAGTACAAAGAGTGTCTCTGCCGGCCAACGCTGCTATCCAAAGGCCTCCCTGAAAAAGATAGTCCTGGTTCGAATAAGCCGGGAACATACAGGAATAAGGAACTGTTCCGTATTCGCCGGCGTTACCGAAAAAGCCGTAGTTGGAAAAGCAAAGCCAGATGTTACTCTGGGTCATTGCCCGAAACTGAGTATAGGGATTAGCCATCGCCGTGTATTCGTCTCTCATCCTTGCGTAGCCGGATGATGCCGATAATACGAGCAGAAGAGAAAAAAATATCAAAACAGGTCTCTTCACATCCACCTCCTTTAATTACTTAACTTAAAGTTAACGGGAAAAACCAATTTTACTCTAATAGGTCTGCCGGCGCTTTCGGCCGGTTTGAAAGTGCATTTAAGACCCGCTGCTATGGCAGCGTCGTTGAAAAGGGGATTGTTCGAATTTATGACTTCGGCTCTCGTTACGGATCCGTTTATGTCGACATACAGAAGGAGAACAACCGTTCCTTCAAGGTTCTGATTGAGAGCCGCCGAAGGATAAACCGGTTCCTGTATGTGAATCGGTCTCGGGGGAGTTTCATATACGCTTACGTATTCCGAGGATACATCTCCATTGTCATCCGGCAACAGTTCTGTTGTGTCTACTTCGAAGACGTCTGAAGCAGTTCCGCCTATAAGCGTGTCTCCCTCCGTCGAAAGTATTATTTCTCCGCTCTGCTGAATTTCCTGCAGAATGTCCTGGGGCTGCTGTATTTGTTGCTGTATCTCCTCTATTGTCTGGAAATCGACCTGGAGATTGACTTCCTGCTGGATGTTTTCGGATTCTTTCCTCTCGGCGGGTTTGTATTCCGGGATGTCAGGCTCCGGAATAGCGACGAGCGCAAGAAGATGGAAAACCAGGGCGAGTATTATACCTGTCCTCATGGGGACAGACGTGTCCATGCGCCTTTGATTCATTTCATCCCCCTTTTTGAGCTTCTCTCGCTCCGTAATTTATCTGTATGGCCTGAACGACGTTCCTTCCGCCCTGTCTCGCTTCCTGCAACAAAGAGTCCACAAAAACGTAAGGCATGTCCCTCTCTATCTGCAGGCTGAAAACAAACTGCTTCCATTCTTCGTCGGTGCCTGTTGTACTCGCTCTGTATTCTTCCAGTTTCTGTCTTAGGACGCCGTCAACCTGATCCATGGGAAAAATCTGGTCGTTTATTGATACGATCGGCACTCTTTCGTTAGGGTTTCTCGATGACCAACCCAGATAAATGTGATGGATTCTTCTCTGCTCAAGTTTCAGAGCGAGATTGGAGCCCGGAAGAGTTATGTCGAGACCTCTTTCCTGCCTGAAAACAGTCGTCACCATAAAAAATATAATGAGCAGGAAAGCGATGTCCGACATTGAAGCTGTCGGTATTCTCGCTTCTACTTTTTTCTCTTTTTCTATCCTCATAAAACCGCCTACCAGCCTGTTATAGGTCTGAGTTGAACACTAATCAGGGCCGCAACCGTCTGTTTGTTGAACCAGTCCGCTTCCGGCAGTTCAGGGTGTTCCGTGTCAAGTTTGTCTGCGGCTTTCATCACTTCTTCGTAAACTTCGAGCATCCGCTCATAAGTCACACCTTTTTCGACAAAAATAAGAGGGGCTTTCATTTTTCTCGACTCTATTGAAACTGAAACTGATTCGTAAACAGCCTGTTGAAGTTCCGAAAAAGGCACCTTGACTCCGCCGACTTTGACGCTGTCTCCTGCAGCAAAAGTGTCTTCAGGCACGACTATGCTCAGCACTATGTTTTCCTGCGCTTCCTGGGTCTCCCCGCTCGGTGGCAGTTTCGTCACTATGCCGGTGTCTCTCTGAAAATGTGTCGTCACCAGAAAAAACACCAAAAGCAGAAAGGCAATGTCGGACATGGAAGAAGTTGGTATTTCGGCCGCTCGCGTTACTTTCTGCCTGAAAGCCATCTCATCCCTCTATTTCCTGCTCTAACACCGATTCGATCAATATCGACGTAGCTTCCTCGTATTTTCTCGTGACGGTATTTATCCTGGAGCTGAACCAGACGTGAAAAGCGCTGACAGGGAAAGCTATCATCAGTCCCGCGGCGGTCGTAATAAGAGCCACCCTGATACCGTCTGCGACTATCGTCGGTTCAACTGTTCCTGCTTTTGCTATTGATTCGAACGCCATCATCATACCGACGACCGTTCCGAGGAAACCAATAAGAGGAGCTATGTTTGCGACAGCGGCGAGGACCAGCATGCCCCTGTCGAGAAAGGACAGAGATTTCAGCGCTTCGGTGTCTCTCGCCTCTTCCATTTCGTCTTTTCCGTAAGGAGCTTTTTCGAGCATTGATGTAGATATTCTCGCAATGGGGAACGAGTCGGATTTGGATTTTCTCAGGGCAGATTCTATTCCCTCTTTTCCCTTTTTCGATTTTATGTCCCTGGAGAGTTTTTCGACGTAATCAATCGGATCCGGTCGCGTCTTGAAAAAAAGATATATTATTCTTTCTATCATGAAAAAAAGACCTACCAGTGCACACACGAGTAAAAGGTGCATCGCCCAGCCGCCTTCTCTGTAAAACTGAATCACTCCCATCTGGCTCACTCCTTATTATTAATACAATCTAAACAAACCGGGGGAGGAGTATAACCATCCCCCGGAAGGTTCAATAGTTAAAACTCCGCGAAAAATCCGACCATTATCTGTCTCGGATCTGACAGATTCAACGGGTCTGACTGGACTTCTGTTCCGTTGCCGTTCCAAGTTCCGGTGTCTTCGTCTATGTCTATAACATCCTGTTTGTTGAAAATGTTGTCGACCTGGAACCTGAATCCGTATCCGACCGGACCAATTTTGAAATTCTTTATGAAAGTCATGTTCCACTGAATGTGATAAGGCATTCTCATGTAATTTTCGCCTTTGAGCAAGTCGTAGTCCGGGTTGTCCGTGCTCGGAGAATATGGGAATCCGCTGCCGTAGAGACATTCAATTGAAAAAGACCACTTGTCCGGGACAAAACCGAACATTTTTTCACCCTCGTCTGCCGCGAGAATTACGTTGCCTTTTATGGCGTGTCTTTCGTCCCAGTCGAGAGGATATGTTTTCAGGGGGATTTCCAGGGGATCGGTAACGAGGTAATTGTCCCTCGCGGACGATCCTTTTCCGTCCGACCATTGAAGAGTGTAGTTGACGCTGAAACCCCAATAATTTTTAACGGTTTTGTCGAAAGAAAAGTCGAATCCCCTCACGTTTCCGTAGTCGAGGTTAGTGTATATCTGGCCGTCGAAAGGAGGCGTACCGCCGGTCATGAGTCCTATGAGTCCGCGGATGTCCTTGAAAAACGCCCTAATGGACATTTTCGCAACGTTCGAGAAAGCATGGTCCAGACCTATTTCGTATTGAACGGTTTTTTCAGCGTCGAGGTTCGGATTTGTGTAATTCTTGATGGCCGAAGATCCCTGCTGATTTGCTCCGTAGAGATATTGGAGCTCGGGAAGCTGGATGAATCTTCCGTAAGAGAAATAGAGTTTGTCTTTATCCGTTATCGGGAAAGCTATACCAATTCTCGGGCTGATGTCGAACTTGTTCGTCGATTCCAGAGTGTCTCCCGAAAGAGGATCGGGATATTTTTCGAAATCTTGACCCGGCACCCACAAGTCGGCTCTCAATCCGAGGTTTATTATCATTCCTTCGGTTTCGAGTTTATCCTGAATATAGAAAGCGGCGCCCATAGGTTGAGCCTTCCAGCAGTCTCTGAAAACGCCCTGGTCGGGATACGGTTCCCAAGGCTGTGCCTGTATCGCGCCTTCGTAAAACTGCCACGTGTACTGTATGTCGCCCTGCTGTATTTTGTAATATTCCACGCTTCCGCCGATCTTCAGAAGGTTTTCCCTGTTCAACTGCCACGAGAAATCTCCGAGTACGGTCCATCTCTTTAGGTCCCTTCTTTCCCACCTCGCCCACTGGTCCCATTCATTGTGATTTAGGAACCTTATGCCGAGGTAGTTGGCCTGGTACGGAAAATACTCTTCTGGAAAAGTTCCGGGAAAGAAGTAATCGGGGTTGTGTCCGTGATCGACAGCGTCCTGGTTGTGGAAAAAACCCACTTTTATGTTGTAAAAGGCTTTTGCTGAAATCGTGTGATTCCATCCGACGGTCCACTGATACGCTATGTCCTGAACGACCAGTGAATGATGAGCGTTGTATTTGAAGGCGTGCTGGTAAGGGAGTCTCCAACGCCAGGTCTTGTTGAAAGAGAGTACAAGTTTTTTAGTGCTCGTAAGCAGATAGGCGAGCTTGGCGTTGGACGTGAATTTGTTGCTCTGCCTCAAAGAAAAAAGCTGAGTCGAATTGCTCAGGTCCGATTGAAGCAGGAAATCTCCCGGGCTGACCCATCCCCTGTAGTTTGTGGTGTCCGGGTCGAATCTGTTTTTCAAGAAATCGTAATCCGTCTGAAGTTCCGGGAAAGGAGTTCCCGTATTTGAAAAGTAACCGGACGTAGAGACGAAGAAAGTGAGATATCCCGCTTCGGATCCTTCTCTTCCTCTGCCGAGGAGAGCCCTTGTTATGGGTTCCGGCCCGCCTAAAGAAAAATCGTATCTGTCCGTGTTGAAACTGTAATCCCTGTTGGAACCTGCGAATTTGTCCGTTGAATACGAGAGTCTTCCTGAATACTGAGTTCTGCTTCCCTCTCTCGTGACGACGTTGACAACTCCGGATTGAGCCTGGCCGTATTCGGCATTGAAACCGCCGGCCATTATGTTCATCTGCTGGACGGCGTTTGTAGCAACGTCAATGGCGTAGCTCCCGCCGACGATGGGGTCTTTGACCGACATTCCGTCTACCATGTAGAGGATCTCTCCGCCTCTGCCTCCGCGCATGTGTATCTGACCGCCCTGTTCTGTCGCCGCGGTCGAACGGGTAAGGGCTTCGGCGAAGTTTTCGAGGCCCAGTGCCTGCATGTCTTCCTGGTTGACGCTGATTTCCGTCGCGGTGACGTCAGCGGCTATCATTCTCGTGCCGTAGGTCGTCACTTCTATCCCGATCTCCAGGGCTTCCGAACGAAGCACCATGGCGCCGACGTCGGTCGTCCTGTCAACGTTGACGGAAACGGACGTTTTTTGAGCCGGAGTGAAACCTATCATCGCCGCCTGGACAGTGTAGGTTCCCGGAGGGATACCTATTATGTCGAACTCGCCCTGAGCGTTTGTCAGTCCTCCGAAACTCGTGTTGAGGACCATTACTTGAGCGTAAGGGACGGGGTTGCCTCTTTCGTCTACCACCCTTCCGCGGATCTTTCCTGTCGAGCCTGCAACGAGCAAAGACGCGACGAGGAACAAACATACAATTAATACTGCTTTTTCAGCCCACCTGAACATACCTACCTCCTCGATTGCCTGCCGTATGTTTTAAATTACTAATCAAAACATTACCTAGAATTATAGAAATTAACATTATATTAGTCAACAATTAACTGTTCATATTGTAAAATTCATTATTCCCGATTTTTTCCGGTTGAATCCGGCGCGGCGACCACTTGATCACCTATGAGACCATCTGTTGTAAAGCACTCCAGAAAATATAGCCATAACGCTTCCAACGAAAATCGCGGCAACTTCCAGAAGCCCCATCATACCGAGAGTTCTCATCAATTCGACCGGATCTTCAACCGAGCCTTTTTCATAAACCCCAATTGCATGAAAAACGAGGGACATAAGCACGAACAGGCCGGAAACTATAAGCATGATCCAGAAAATCGGCGACTTTTTCAGTAGTTTGAGAAGCCTTTTCAGTATTAGACCGTAAATTATAAGAGCCAAAACGAGAGCAATCTCGCCTATCATGAAAAGCTGTTCAGCCAGCATAGTTTTAACCACGGCTCTTCACCTCCCCTGCTTTTTTCTTCTCTTGCCTTTTATGACTCCGTAAAACCTGAGCGTGCCGACGAGAGTTATGACCGCAGATACGAGAAACAAACCGTACCCGATGTATCCGGTCATCCCTACCAGCCTGTATTTTCCGGCCGTCACGAGCAAGACTGCCTGAATTACGGCATAAATCAGAATGCCCGACGGAGCAATAACGAGAAACTGCCACTCGGTTGTCTGCCTTAGGACTTTCTGATAATTCCTCGCCGCCAAACCGAGCAAAACGAACGCGAGCCATAAAAACATGGCCGAAACAACGGCGGCCCACGTTTTCACGGTCCAGAGGTTCTGAACGTCCGGAGGAAGCCCCTGAGCCGTCACCAATAACGAAATAAGAGCCATTTATCAAGCCTCCCTTTCCGCATCTTTAATTGATTTCATGATATCTTCCTGCATTTCGTGCGCGGTGGTGCCGCCCACAATCAGGGAGGCGGCGTCGTGCAGTTTTTTTATGAGCAGATCTATCTGATCCTTTGAAAAAGATTCGGCGCCTTTCAGCTTTAAGCCGAGGTCAGATATCTCGTTGTCGAATATTACGGAACTGAAATCGTCGAGGTATTTTTCAAGAACGGACTCGATCATGTCAATTGCCTCAGCGTCGTATGTTATCTTTTTTGCGGAGGGCTCAGGTACGGTTTTCTCGGGAACTATTTCTGGGGGGGGAGGTTCGATTTTCTCTTCTTCAGGCGGTTTTTCGGGTTCCGGTTCCTTATACGCAGTCGCAGTCTCTTCCGGCGTAACAGGAGGTTCGGGTGTTTCAGCTTTTTCTTCTTTGGGAGGTTCCGCCGCCACAGGAGGTTCGAGCATATTTTTAACGGCGACGTCAACTCTGTTCAATTGGACGAGAGTCGCAATCTGTTCCTGCCAGAGTAGACAGATAGTATCCAATGGTTGTTTCACGAAAGCGACGGTTACGTTCGAACCATGAAAGATTATTTTAAAAACCTCGTCTCCGTTTATGCTTGCGGCGGCTCCCTTGACGGAACCGCAAGCCCGTAAAAGATCGCTTCCGCCGAGTTCAATCCCCTCGAGATCTCCCGCTTCTCTGCAGATCGAATTGTCGCAGATAAAAACTTTTGCCGCTGCGGTCGCTTCTCTGAGAATCTCCAGGGGGTCCATCATCAATCCTTTTTCCTGGCCAGAAATCCCATCTTCTGGATGACATTGTGAACCTTGTTTTTCGCCGCGTCCGGTCCCAGTTTCTCAATAGCCAGCCTGCAAAGCGAGTCGATCAGATTTTTAGAAACCTCGTTGATTTCTTTCTCGTCAATTTCGTCTGTCGTCGGCAGTAAAGCCAGCCTGTCCTCTCTGATCTCAAGATAATCCACCAGGGCTTTTTGCCCCCTGAATTCCTCGAGTTTCCTTTCAACGAGATCCAGCCATGGTCTCACTTCGTTGTCCAGAGAGAATTCGTCTATGAGGAGGTTTATTTGTTTTATCTTGCCTGATGCCAGCCTGGCCTCTTTCGACTGGACGGTCGTTGAGCGGACGGCTTCTGAAACAGCGGTTTTGTCAGGTTGTAATGCGACAATTGCGTTTTTTGCGACTTCGTCAGGATCGGTTTCCCCGGCACATCTTATTCCAATGATGTAGCTTTCCTCGGTTATGAGTACAGATGTCCCGTTGCGGCATTCGACAACCGCATATCTCAGATTTTCAATCTTCATGGTTTTGGACACAGGAGCGCTGACCGATCCTATGAACGCCGTTATGTCGTAGAGGCTTGAGTCGGTTGCGCCGGCCGTGAAAAGAAGGTCGCCGTCAAGTGAGTTCAGGACTTCGAGGGTTTTTATTCCGCCTGTTTTAAATATTTTTTCACCCAGGGATTTGGCGTTTTCTGTCAGTTTTGCCGTGTCGGCCATTTGTCAGGAAATCCTCTTGACGACCTGATCGTATTTTCTTTTGGCTATTATTCTGCCGTAATCATTAACGGCTTTTTCGAGAATTATAGTTATCAGCTTCTGAAGGAATTCGTTAAGCACAGCGCCGTTTTTAGGCGTAACGTTCTGTTCCTGGATCTGAAGGCTGTCCGAATTCCAGGTCAAAAATGGCCCGAGTTTTGAATCGTCAGGATCGTATTTCTTGACCTGCTCTTTGAGAAAGGATATCCAGGCCGGCACTCCAACGCCGCCTTCCCCGAATTCTTTGACGAGTTCATTAAGTTTGAAAAGACTCGTTTTGAGCTCTCTGATTGCCGCGACCGGATCCACGATGTAGTTTTTTTCAAGTAGCCAGGTTATGCTCGAGTAAACTTCAAGCATACCAATATTTGAAGTCTCAATTATTTTTCTGAGAGGAGCTTTTCCGTCCGTCATGACAAAAACTTTCCAGTCGCTCTTTCTCAGAGTGACATCTTCGTCGATGGAAAGCTTAATCGCTCTCTGAAGGACCGTTTCAAGAGGAGGCACTCTTTTCATAAGATCGGCAAGTTCGGCTCTTCTTCTCTCTGCTTCGCTGATAACCTGCAGGGATTCTTCAGCAATAGTCTCTGACGCGGGAACCTCGTCCTGAAAAAAACTTATTTGGCCATCCTGTATCATGGCGAGGTTGTAAAGCGCTTCCAATCCGACAACGTCCTTGTTCACTGCGTGAACTATTCTGCCGGATTTGATAAAAATCTCTCCTTCGCTGTTTTTGCTCTGGAGTTTTAAAGTTCCCGTTTTTTTGAAATGCGAAAGGAAAAAAAGCAATTCACTGGGGCTCGCGTCAGTAATATTGCATTGAATAGCCATTTTGCCTCCTTATAGAACCTGAAGATGTAGAATATTTTATACAATGAAATCATTCTTAAATCAATGCGGTTTTTATTTTTCAAGTTCCCCATGGTTAAAGCTTGACAATCCCGCATATTTAGCGAGTACATTCGCCGAAAAGGTTTTTTCCTCTTCGTCAAGTTCCCTGACGTCAGGAATTCCGTCAAACAAACCGGCGACGGATTCGAACATTTTATCAGCGGTCTCCTCCCAGAAGGGAATGCGGTCTGTCGCCTCTTCTATTGAAACGCTTTTAAAGTTTAGTATCGTTTCGAGTTCGGAGGGAAGTTTTCTGTAGACGAGTGTGCCCTGCTGAAGAAGATAACCGGATTTTCTGAACTGGGCACTTCCAAGGACTTTGTGTCCCTCGACGGTTATTTCATGCCTTCCCACAGAATCGAAACAGGACACAGTACCGTTTTCGCCTCTTTCGACTCTTGAAATGTCGGCTGTCACCCCCGCGCTCTTTATTCCCCGTACAAGCCTTTCAGAAATTATCATGAAGCTTTCCACGACGCCTTTTGAAAAAACTCCTTTGAGAGGAGCGACGACGCAATAGGTTATCTCCCTGAAATGAGGAACGGCTCTGCCTCCTGTAAGTCTTCTTGTGATTTGCACTTTGTTGTATTCGCATGACTTTATAAATTCATGCATGATTTTCTGGTTTCTGCCGACGGTCAGCGCCGGGCAAACCGTAGAATAAAATCTTATAACGGCACCGGCTTTTTTGTTCTTTATCGCGCATTCGAGCAAAGCTTCGTCGTTTGCCATGTGACAGGCTATTATGTCCTCGGAATTTCTGACCCGTTCCAACCTCAATAAAAACTCCTTCCAAGATTGTAAAACGCCGATATCCTCCCCGAAATATAAGTGGCGGCGGTGAAAACAAGACCGGACAGCATTACTCCCAAAATGAAAAACAACACGGTTTTTCCGAAAACTTTCAAAACTGCGGAGGCGCTGTTTTTAGATTGGACCGGCAAAACGAAAAACACCATCACTGCTAAAGCCGTTGATGCCACGGCGAAAGCTTTCAGCATAGGGACAGTTTCGGGGTCAAAGCGCAAAAAAGCGGAAATCTGAGGAATCATAAAACCCTCGACTATCCCTTCGAGTAAAAGTGCCGTACCCACACCGACAAAAATACTCATAGGCACTCGGGCAATTTTTTTTAATTTAGGTATCTCGCCGAGCACGATTCCGGATCCGATAACGTACCACAGATATCGCGGCATGAATTCCGAGGCAATGACCAGCTGAGGTTCAAAAAAATATTTGACAACGGCCCTGCTTATCAGCGCCAGAGTCACCGCGTAAGCTAACAATTCGGCGCCTCTGAACAAAAAACTCTCTCTCCAGAAAAAGCTGAAAACGGCCGCTGTCAGTAAAACAGCGAGCATGAATTCCATCAAATTTTCCCTCTTTGCAAAAATCTTCCTACCCCAGAAAACACTGTCTTGGAAACAAGGACAACTGAGAAAACAAAACAAAACCATGAAACCGAAGCTTTTCTTCTCGAAAATTCCTTTCCTTCAAAAAAAGCGATGCCCTGGCTTATATATTCAGCCTGACCTGAAGATTTGTATAGATAAGCCTGGGGGTAAAATGACGAAGAGGTGTAATAAACGGCTTCCGGTCTGTTTCGAGCCCATCCGAAAAAGATCCAGTGGTGAAAATTTTCCCCCGAAGAAAATATGACATACTTTACTTTTTCCCGGCCGAAAAGGGAATCCCCCGTGACCAGATAAGGTTCCCTGAATATCTCTATTGCGCTCGAAGGGAAACCGGGCATGTATCCTGCCCATCTTATTTGCGACCACGACTCGCCGGATTTGTCTTTTACCCTGAATTTTTCTGAAAAAGCGTCGAACCAGAAAGCGGCGCACAGGTCTGTTGACAGGACGACGATCTCGTTCCTTTCTTCGAGAAGCGATTTTATAACCGACACGCAGACAGGCGCCATTTCGTCCCAGGTTTCTGGAGAAAAATCGAGGATCGCGACCACTCTCCCTGTTCCGGAACTTGTTGGAAATGAACCGTCTTTTTCAGTGTAAGGTCTGAAAGCCGGTATTCCGGCGGCAAAACCGGCCAGCGAAGCGGCTGTCAATATCCATATCAGCGTGTTTGAAGAGTCAGGGCGTATATTCATCGGTTCTTTTTTCCTTGCCGAGGAGCACTCTTATCCTGTCGGCGAAAACGAGACAGAAGAAAGCGAGTAAAAAACCTCTCAATCCGCCTGTTAAAACTATCTCGAACAAACCGGAAGCGACGTCGTTAAAATAGATCTGTTTTCCTGGAACGGCTTGAAACCTGAAGACATTTTCCGGAAGCGTCAGAGCCAGCAAAAAAAACGAGGCTGTGAAAACCGCGACGGCGGATTCCCACTTTTTAAACCCGGCGGATCTAAGTACCGCGGCGCACAATGCCAGACCCGAAAGTGAGGCAAAACCTGTCCAGAGAGGTATGGCGAATGCTCGCAACACAAACTTTGATGGAGCCGTGCCTGTAAAACCGTCGAGGGAAAACAGAGTGAAAAACGCTGAAGCCGTCAGAAGAAACAGAACTCCTGAAACCGCCTGTTTACCTCCCGATTTGCGCCTGTTGTAGTTTACGCCTATTACCCTCAGAATTCCGGCAATCAGTATGAAACCCGAAAGCACCCTGAAACCATAAAGCATTTCTCTTTCAATTATTTCTCCCGGAGAACCTGAAACGGCGAAAAACAAAACGAGCATCAATATCGCGACGACAGATGATATCAGGTTCACGGAACCGCCTTTAGAAAAGGAAGAAAATTTCTCAAAGATAATATTGGATCAAGGCCGTCAGTACCCATCAGCATCCAGCACAACAACAGATAGCCCAGCGAAACCGATATAAAAAAAATAATAGCCCAGCAGTATTTTTTATTGACGGGTCCCGGTGAAAAAACCTCCGAAAGGGCCCCCGAAATGTTTTCGATCCTAATGCCGGAAGACAAAACCGCGGGAAGAAAATGCAGATCGGTCTTTATGCCAACTATCTTACCGCCGAGGCTTAAAATTTTATTGAGAGGCTGAAATGTCCAAACTCCCGGTTCTCCCGTTATCATAACAATACCAGGCTTCCATTTGCTTATCAGTCTTGTCGCTTCATCCGAATAAGATACTCCTCCCGACCATGTCCTTCTTATCCACAGTGGATTGAAATCCTGAAGACGCCCCTCTTTCATGAATATCTCCCTGAAAATACCTGTGGCGGCGCCCTGAAGATAACCGGGAGTCAGAACCCTTATCTCCCCTTTCGCCGAAATGACTTTTTCAGCAATCCATTTGAGATCTGTTAGAGTTCTCGAAACGCCTTTTCTTGAAGAGGGATTTTCGTAGCTTAAAATGACCATGACGATTTTCCCTTTTTCCATGGCCCAGCAAATACTGTCGCCGATTGCCTTTTTTTTGAAAAAATCCGAAGTTTTTTCTTTGGAAAAGATAAAAACCAATACACCGGCAAGGACTGCCAAGGCGACCGCAAGTCTCCTGGCTCTGAAAAACGAGCTTCTCGATTTCACAGGTTTTGAATACGTGAGGTCCGATACGCCGGTGGAAGACTTTGTTTGGACACAGTAAACGTAAACCGTTCCGTCAACTGCCGTTGAATCCGTGAAAACGAGATCAGACCATCTGTCTCGGAATCCGAGAAACTGCGTGTCGAAGGTATGAGCCTGTATCCTGAAAATCCTGTATCCCCAAACATTGTTTATATTTCCCGTCGTGTCAGACAAGCTTCTTGTCCAGGAAATTTCTATCACCCCGCCGCGGTCGTCGGGTATGTCCGCGGCCTTGACAGACGGCGGAGGTTCGGGATCGAGTCCCGCAATGAGTATTAAAACCGCTAACGCCTGCATTTTCTTGCGGACATTTTAAGGTTCGTTATCAATATTTTCACCATTTATAAAATTCTACATCTAAAAAGGCAAATATCAATGAGCAATTAACTTTAAAAAACAAAGATATCGGCGAATAAAAGAAAAGAATATTAACCGCGAATTGACGCGAATCCGATTTTTCATCATAGATGAAAATATCGTAACGCTAAAAAAAAGAATGAGAGATATCTACCACGGCTAAAAAGTTTTCCTCTTCCCATTTCGTAGACAAGCCCAACATTGTTGAGTTTTCTGTCGCTACCAAGAAAGTATCAAAAATAAATTCTGATATGTCCTTTGGTTAATATTCGGTAACAAGCTGATCTGATTTTTTACTTTTTTTTGAGCATAAAACAGAAACAAAAACAGGCACTTTTAAGGTGACTTTTTTCATTAAATCAAGAATTAACCAACTGTTTTTACTCTACCCTGAAGAATGCCGAGATGAACCTCCAGATTATGTCTGACTTGAAAACGAATACGTTCAATATGGAAAGTATCGAAAGAGACACGAGAAATATCATCAACAAACCTTTTTCAATGTCCTGTGCCTTGATAGTCGCGCAGAGGACAGGATCCTTCGAGAGATACGCGCTCGCTGCATAGAGTTCCTCGCCAATCAATGTATAGTCACAGGAAGTTATAAAAAACGGAAGTTGTGTTACTGCGTCTGTTCCGGCTATCTGGATTGCACCTGTAGAGTTTCCTGTCTCAGCCAATAAAAGAGATTCGGCGTAGAACATGCCTAAAAAAAGATTAGTCGCCGGTTTTTCTCTGAGCATTATTCCGTTTACAGCGGCGACATAAGCAAACTGGTGTTCTGAGATAAAGAACACCTGATCGGGATTGAAAGCGTCGGGCTTTCCCGCTTCAAGATAAGCCTCTTTTACGACTTCGGATGTGACTGTGTAAACAATAGGATCAAAATTGGGAACAATAATCTTTGTCTCGTATTCGGCTACTTTTTTTGCGACTGGTCCCAGGATGTTTATAGAAGCTACAGTAGCAATATCTTCCATGTATCCAAGACCTGAAACGTAAAGGACGGGTCTTCCCATTTCAGTCGCTCTTCCGACGGCTTCATCGAGAGCGTCAAGTCCAGCAATTTTTCTTATAAAAAGTGTTTTTCCTTTTTTTACTGAATTTATAAAATACACTATGAGAATAAAGGCAAAAACAGTTGCAATGAATGTGTTAATCTTGGTTTTGTTAAAAAAGGAAGCGGACGAGCTGAAGACAGAACTTTCGCCCATGACTTCCAGTTCTTCCTCTTCTTGAGACATCGCAACGATTTTGTAGGAGACATCCATTCCGGCTTCGAGAGGATACCGCGGATCATAATCAACATATACTGTCTCGGCAACCGATCCAATTCTTGATAAAATGAAAAATCCCGTTTCGGGAGAATCTTTTCTGTAGACCATATAACCCGAGGCATCAGGATTATCTGTCTGATTCCAGATTACATATAGAGCCGATCCGTCGTCGTTCGGAACGTCTTCGACGGTGACACCGCCGAAGACAACCGAAAAGCTCATCAAAAAGATTATTGAGCCTAGTATAGTTTTCATGTTTCACTTCATCTCAGAATTCCGAGCCAGTCGTGGAGAAGAAACTGGATTCTGCCGATTAAAAGAGAGACACGCGCCATGACTGTGTAACCGAATGAGGCGCCGAAGGCTATCATGACAAACCATATTCCGAGTTTCGAAGTCTTTCCTACAAATCCTTCGTGCTTGAGAGAAAAGAAAAAATAGAAGAGAGTTGATACGACGCCAATGAGAAGAAGCAGAGCCCACCAGGAATTCAAACTGGTAGGGTTGAAACCAGTGAGAATAGTCCCCTGAACTTGTGCAAAAATATTAGCTTCAATGCTCGGGGATATTGATATTCCGCAGTAATATCCCATCATCACGGCGATAGGCCATCTTGCCAACCAGCTCTGTTTAGGAAAGAATCTGAAAAAATAGAGAGATCCAAGTAATGTCGGTATTGCTACGTAGATAAATCCGGGCCAGTTTCTCTGAATGACGGCATCTCTCAAAGGAATGCCTATATACGGAATAGCTGTCATGTGCCAGACAATTGCAATTGACCATCCGACGGAAGCTCCTACGAAAACATGTTCGGCAAATCTGTAGAGAGGATTGTCCTTGTAAAGAAAGGAATAAATTGTAAGGGTCAGGAAAGCCGCTATCCAAACCCAAATGCTAGTTGAAAGATGCATCAGGACCTCCTATCCCTGTTTCTTTTGAGGACGAAGAAGGAAATGTTGCCGAGTATTACCATGAAGATTATCAAAAGGTGGACGAAATTCTGGGAAGCCATGGCTATACCTGCCTGTTTTCTGACCTCAATGTTCAGTCTCTTAGCATTGAGTTCCTCGTATTCAGCAGCGCCCTTCATTCCTCCCAGCATACCGACGAATTGACGGGTCTGAAGGAAAGTGTAATATTCGGCGGCGCTTACAGCAGTAGTTCCGACTCCTACAGGCGTTCCGTATCTCGTTCCGGCATAGACCATCCAGGTCCTCGATACAGCAGACCCGGCAATATCAACTATCAAACCTATGTCTTCGAGTCTCCTGACATTATCCATCATGGGCATTAATTTCAAACTGTCTCCCCGCGCATCAACTCTGAAAGTTCCTATGAAATCTTCTCCCATTCCTGCAATTACTGCAAGACCACCTGGAACAAATGGTAAAAATACATAGTCTTTGCCATAGACTATGGAATCACCGTTTGCTTTGTGAAAATTCATCTCCTCGAGGACGGTCTCTTCGGCTATTCTTGCGAGTCCAAATCCCTCTGTGTAAAGTCCTCCATAAAGGATGACAGGAATATCCGCTTCGAGAGCGTGTCTGAAAAGTGCGTGAGCCATCGGCTGGAGTTCAGGTGACGTTGAAGGAGAATAATCGCATATAATAATCAAAGGCTTTTTTGTGTATTTCAAACTGTCCACAAAATTCCAGAGGTTTAGAGTCGGGGGCGTCGTCGTCACGGGAAACCTCAGATTAGTTATGGAAGGGATAATAACTGAAAGGCCGATCAGTAAAAACAGCCATCTCCTGTCCAATTTGTCCATGAAAAGCCAGAATTTCATCAGTCTCCTCCTCCGAGATAGGACCTCTCGATGCCAAGCATTATTTTCAGTGAGGTAGCTATCATTCCAAGACCAATACCGAGAATAATACCTCTCTGAGCGGCAGTGTTCGGATAGACCATTATCCACTCAACGATTCCGTCCAGAAAACTTCCGAAAGAGACTCTTCCCAACATAACTATGACCGCCGTCACTAATAGGGCAAATGCCATGGCATTCCTCGCCTTAAAAGCTTTGAACGCGGCTGAAGCTATGTAAAAAGAAAGAAGAGAGAACATGGTCGCATCGAGAGATACATTTACACTTCTATACAGATTCGAGAAAAGCCAGCCGTTTATTCCCCCTCTGCCGAAAATACCTATAACAGCCATCCCGATGAGACAGAACATGGCAACTCCCGAGAAAAAACTGTCCTTGTTTTTTCTGGCGAGTTTTCTTGAATGAACATAGAAAAAACTGGCGAGTCCGAGTATCAAGGCGAAAGCTCCGGAAATCCTCACCCAATCTGCCATGCTGTCATAAAATTGCTGAGAGATAGGATGTGGTATGAAAAACTGAATCATCATAGCCAGACCGAGCAGAAAGACTATGAGAAGGGGAAGAGTCCTCTTTAAAAACATTTCCCTGCTCCTTTAGATATATGTGTAAAACGCTCCATATTTATGTTCCAAAAAAAGACATAATTAATCTTGAAAAATTATCTGAACGAATTAAATTAAAATTCATTATCGCTAAAATGGAAAGTAGGACGAGAAGGATAAGAATTATGGCTTTTTCAATATCCTGCGCCTTTATTGTTCCGACGAGGACCGGATCACGAGAGAGGTAAGCGCTCGCTGCGTAGAGTTCCTCCCCTATCAGAGTGTAGTCGCATGAAGTTACGAAGAAGGGCAATTGTGTCACAGAGTCTGTTCCGGCAATCTGGACAGCTCCGGTCGCGTTTCCTGTTTCAGCCAATAGAAGAGATTCTGCCCAGAACATGCCTAAAAACAGGTTGGTCGCGGGTTTTTCCCTCATCATTATACCGTTTACAGCCGCTACGTATGCAAATTGACTCTCAGAAACAAAGAAGACCTGGTCCTCCTGAAAAGCATCGGGTCTTCCCGCTTCAAGATAAGCCTCTTTGACGACCTCATGTGTTATTGTGTAGACGATAGGATTCCTGTTCGGAACAAGAATCTTTGTCTCATATTCGGCCACTTTTTTTGCAACAGGCCCCAAGATGTTTATAGAGGCTACGGTCGCTATGTCGTCCATAGTCGAAAGACCGGGGACGTAAAGGACAGGCCTGCCCATCTCAGTCGCTCTTCCGACTGCTTCATCGAGAGCGTCAAGTCCCGCTATTTTTCTTATAAAAAGTTTTTTATCTTTTTTAGCCAATGTGAGAAAAGAAATCAATGTGGTAAAAACAAACGTCACAGCTATGAAAGTGTTGATTTTTGACCCGTTGAAAAATGAATGTGAGGAGGAAAATACTTCCGAAACTCCTATTTCCTTAATTTCGTTTCCTTCTTCGTCATTAGCGACTATTCTGTATACAACATTCATGCCGGCATTAAGAGGATATCGCGGATCCCTGTCAACAAAAACACAATTTTCAATTTTACTCGATTTCCCGACCTGGATAAATTCTCCGTCCGGAGAGTCTTTTCTGTATATTTTGTACATGAAAAATCCCGGAATGTCTCCTGGCGGCTCCCAACTGATTATAAGAGCCGTGCCGTCGTCGTCGGGCACGTCCTCAACACACACGGAAGACCCGGTCAAGGTCAGCGAACCCAAAAAGACCAGGATAACGGCCGGAATAAATTTTTTAAAAATCATGTTTACTCCTCAATGAGTTCTACGTTGGCTCTCGGAAGAAGTACCTGCTTTCCGTCCTGAAGCTTTACCTTTACAACTCTGACTTTGGCTTCCGTCTCTATCTGTCTCGGCTCGGGTGGAAGTTCCGAAACTTCGCCTATCATGCCGAAATTGGGCTCCCTTATTATCCTGACGAGTGTTCCAATTTCCATCATACCCGATTCCTTGAATTCTATTTTTTTGTCGTCATCGGAAAGTTTTATGGGGATGATGACCTCCGGCCTCATGACGCCGGCTCTTATCTGAGTGGCGCCGTTGACTGAAGCCATGGATCCCTTTTTGGAGCATAGGAGCCTGAAAGTCTTTTTTGCCATTGCTATTTTTCCGAAACCTTCCGTCACCACGAGAGTCAGTCCGACGTCTTCGTGCCCCGTAATGGCAACGCCTATGTCGTAGCCGATGAATTTTTTAAGGTCTTCATCATCCACTCCTCCGACGACTATCGCCTTAACTCCTGTCTCGGCGGCTTTTTTCATGACTTCCGAAGTGCAGAACGATCCGCCAATGACTATTTTGCCTTTGCATTCAGGAGTAATGTGATTGACGGTCAATTCCTCCGACGGATCGCCGACTATTGGAAATATCTCGCCTCTCGTCTCTCCGCCTATTCCGAAAATACCCTGTACGAAAGAACATACGGTCTCGACGACGACTCCTTCTTCCGGAAATATTTCGACTATTTTTCCGTCTATGTAAGCGTCTTTTTCGACAGGCTGTGGAGGTTCCCTGAGTATTGCCTGCCCCGTGACGTCGGATAGACTTTCGAGCGTGCCGTCTATCGGAGATCTCGCGGAAGCCTTGAAAAGCCCCATAAATCCTTTCGTTTCGGCTATCATCTGGCCCTTTGTTATAGTTCCGCCAATTTCCACTTTCAGCGCGTTTTTTACGTCGCTCGTCGCTGTTCCGAGCTTTCCGGCAAGATTGAAGGGCAGGACATTTCCCGGCAGTTCAGTTCTCGCGACTACGTCCAGAGCCTTGACCTCCGTGCCAATTTTATCAAGCGCGACTTTGCCTTTGAGAGGCAGTCTTCTCTCTTTCCTCAGGACGGTTCTTTCCGTCACCATCAGTCCGGGTGTGTACGCGTGTGCCATAAATCACCTCTCGTCCGGGTATATGTTGAGCGCTTTGTTCCATGCGCTGAGTTTATTTATGCGTTCTTCGTCAGTCTTGGCTATCTCGAAAGGTCTTCTTCCGCGTGTGTCGACTATCAGACCGACGACTCCGCCTTCGAGGACGGTTTCTATTTCCTTCCCGAAGCCGGCGCCTAAGTCAAAATTTCTGTCGGGATACAGCACGGCTTTTTCCTTCTTGCCCTCCGGGAATTCAAAAAGTTTGAGAGTGCCGAATTCAACGGATTCTTCCCTCCCGCTTTCGAATTTTATGTGCAAACATGAATCTCCCGGCTTTTTCTTCTTTTTCTCCACCGGTGCGATGCAGTGTCCTAATCTTATCAGACAGTCGTTGTCGAATACCTCCGTCGCCGCTTCCGGATGGACCGTCGAAAGGACTCCAAGGTGCGGCATCATGAATATCGAGTCGACCGCGAGCAACGTCACTCCTTCAGGCAGGAAAGCGTCTATCATCATCAGAGCCGACTGGGCTCTTCTCGGTGCGTGTGACAGGACCCCTCCGGAGCCTATGAGCATGTTCAGATTCATCATGTCGACGAGAGAGACTCCTGTCGCCGCCTGATCGAAAGCGTCGGAAATCGTCCTCTCCTGCTGAACTCCTTTTAACCCGACGGCCATGAATTTGTGCTGGATGAATGCGAGCCTCAGCGCTTCTCTTGCAATGGCCTGTTCGACCTTCAACTCTTCGAGTGTCTGGGGTATCGTCGTCGGTCTTATCATTTTGTTGCGGATCCTGTTCCTCAGGTCTTTTTCGTCCATCTTGAACGGCACCCACCTCATTATGTTTGGAATTCCGGCTTCAGCCATTACGTTGGAAATTGAATACGACATACCGAGGTTGGCCGATACCGTCCTGTTGAAAACGGGTTTTTTTTCAGTTTTGTCTACAAAAACACTGAATACGTCAGTCGTCGCGCCGCCTATGTCGACGCCTATGACCTGTATGTTCTCCTGTTTGGCCACTGTCTCAATAAGCAGACCGACGGCTCCCGGCGTAGGCATTATGCTGACGTCGGTCCAGGACATCAGTTTTCTGTATCCCGGCGCCTGTGCCATTACGTGCTCCATAAAAAGGTCGTGTATTTTGTCCCTCGCCGGTTTTAAATTTTCTCTTTCGAGAATAGGGCGCAAGTTGTCGACAATGAAAAGTTCGGTTTTTTCTTTAAGTCTTTCCTCGACCATCCCCCGGGCGTCTTTGTTTCCGGCGAATATGACGGGAAGTTTGAAAGTCGAACCGAAGCGGGGTTTCGGATCTGCAGCGGCTATGAGCTCGGCGAGTTCCGCGACGTGCTTTGTCGTCCCGCCGTCAATGCCTCCGGAAAGAAGTATCATGTCCGGCCTGAGGTTCCTTATTCTCTCTATCCTCTGGTGCGGAAGGCGCTTGTCGTTCGTTGCAATTACGTCCATGACAATGGAGCCGGCTCCGAGGGCTGCTCTCGCCGCGGATTCGGCCGTCATGTTCTTGACAACTCCGGCGACCATCATCTGAAGACCGCCTCCGGCCGAAGAAGTAGAAATGTATATGTCTACGCCTTCGCTTTCGGACCTGTCCTTTATAATTTTATCATTTTCGAGGATTTTCCTGTCGACCAGTTCTTCGACTTCCTTTACCGAATTGAGAACGCCTATCGTGACGTCTTCGAACGGTGATTCCACGGTCGTCGGCGCTTCACCTCTGACGATGAGCCTGTACCTTCCTACTTTGTCGTCTTTCTGAATGAGAATCGCCTTTGTAGTGGTGGATCCGCAGTCAGTCGCGAGAATTGTCTTTATCTGTTCCTTCGGCTTCATCAGACCTCCTTTTCCACCTGCGAAAAAAGCCTTTTTT
>JAFGSQ010000002.1 GCA_016934535.1 candidate division WOR-3 bacterium | reverse complement strand
TTTTTTTTTTTGTAATATCTGATTGAGGTAAAAGAATGAACAAAAAAGACATACGAAAAAAAAGGACTGTTGATTTTTTCGTGTCAGCTGCTTGTCAGATAATAGAAGATGAGGGCTTGAGCGCGTTGAGCGTGAGAAAAGTTGCCGATTTGGCCGGTTATCATTACGCAACCCTGTATTCTTATTTCAAAGATATATATGAGCTTAAATTTCTTGCGGCTTTGAAGTTTATGGATGATATCTATGTTTATATATCTAATTTCACAAAAGATGTCGAGTTTGAATCTCCCCTCGCACACTATCAGCAAATTAGAAAAGCCGTCTCATATTTTGCTTTTGAACATCAGGACGCATACAGACTTATCAATTTCACGTACTTTGGAGACAACACGCCTGAAGTGATTTCGAAACTTATAGAATCGAAGGCGTCTTTGCTGGAAGGTGAAGTGTTTCGTAAAACAGCCGAACAATTCGGAATTTCAAAAAAGAGAGCCGAACTTTTAAACATAATTATCAGGTCAATATTTCACAGTTATTTCACCGGTTTTTCTGAAAAAAGATTTCAGAAAGATAAAGACGAAGTAATTAAAATATACATGCTTGAGATAAAAGAGTTGTTCGAAATATTCAAACGCGCTTCATGAAAATTAACAGATGATTGCAAGCCTTTTATGAATTTAATGTTTGCAATATTATAGTTATTTTAATAAAATAGCGGATAAGTTAATATTTACGAAAGGAGCAGAGAGATGAACAGGCTGATTGTTGCATTGTGTGCTATTTTGATGATCACTGCTGTTGTCACGACAGGCTGCAGTTTGAAACCCGCAAAACCCGCGGCAGACACGACTTCGACAGACACGACTGAAGTCGAAGTAGAAGTATTTGTCAAACTTGACAAAGATCAATACGAACCAGACGAAATAATAACGGTTAAATACAGCGCTCTTGAGGAATACGATGACAACGCGTGGATAGGCCTGATACCGTCTGAAGTTCCCCACGGCGACGAGGAAGAAAACGACGAATACGATCTTCAATACCATTTGATTGGATCTGATCTCACCGGAGAAGTCACTTTTGTGGCTCCGACAGAACCCGGTCTCTACGACATAAGAATGTTCACGAGCGATTTTGAAGGCGTTGAAGCGACCTACGTTTCTTTTGAAGTTTTTGATGAAGACGCCGGTGAACCTGTAATCGCGGTACTTGATCTCGATGAATATGAATTTGGACCTGGTGATGAGATAGAGTTAGACTTCAGCGTTTCAAGAGAACTCGACCCTTCCGCATGGATCGGAATTATCCCTTCTGAAGTCGCTCACGGCGATGAAGATGAATGCGATAAATACGACGTCGATTACGAATATCTTCCTGGCAAGCTTGAAGGCACATTGATTTTTAACGCGCCCGACGAACCCGGATCCTACGACTTCAGGCTTTTTGACGGTGACGATTACGGAAAAGAACTGACCAGCGTGACGTTCACGGTTAAATAAGATTTTTATTGTTTGGCCCGTTCGGATTCTATTCGAACGGGCCTTTTAAGCAAATTTTCAATTTTTCTGTAAAAACGTTCTCTTTTTCTGAACTGGTTTTCATAGTATTCCACGCCTGAATCCCTGAAATCGTAAATTGTTTTATTGTCATCGCCGCGGAGAATTCTGCCTATGTACTGAAACAGTTTTCCGTCAAAGGCAAGAGGGAAGGCGAGAAACAGACAATCTAGAGAAAGAACATCCGCGCCTTCTCCGAAAAATTGTCCCGTAGTCATAATAATTTGATAGTCGCCGGATTTTATTTTTTCCGTTTTATAAGTTCTGCTCCTGGCCGAATCGTCTCCTGTTATATTCACGCAGTCATATTTGCTTGAAATAAACATGTTCAAGGCTTCAATGTGCTCTTTTCTTTCCGTTATCAATATCACTTTTTTACCATCTTCAAGCTCTTGATTCATTCTTTCAAGAATCGTCCTGTTTCTGGTTGTGTCGAAAATAAGTGTCTTGTTCAGGAGATTTATGTCACCTGTTTTTAAGTCAAAAGGAACGGAAAAACAGGTAGATATTATTTTTATATATATTTCTCCTTTTGAATTAACATTCTCCCTCAATGATGATTCACTGTCTTTTGACATGTCGTGTATTATGTCCCCAATAAATATGAAAATCGCTTTTTCGTCTTTATTCTTCCTTACAGGCGTAGCTGTCAATCCGTAAATATACAGGGGATTGAGCTTGACTACAGCTTTTCTGAAAGTTTTTGCCGGTATGTGGTGGCATTCATCTACAAACACAGTTCCGAAAATGTTTTTTATATCATTGGGTTTGATTTTGGAAAGCGTTTGCAACGTCGTCAACGTTATTCTTTCCCCTATTCTCATCTTTTTCGATGTTATGAAGCCTATGTCTTTCTTGGGTATTTTCAAAAAAGATTGTATTCTGTCGGACCATTGATCGTGAAGCTGCCTTCTGTGAACCAGAACGAGAGCAGGAAAGGATTTTTGTTTGATTATCTTCAGGGCAATCACGGTTTTACCGGAACCCGGAGGAGCGACTATTATGCCGCAATCATTTTTCATGGCGCTTTCAAGCGCTTTGTTCTGGTGTTTTAAAAGAATAATGTCTGAAGGAAAAATGATTTTATTCGGAACATGTCTTTTATCCGAGGTCAGAAATGAAATCGAATTTTTCGAAAGATAACGTGTCAATTCCGGTAAAAATCCTCTTGGCACGACAATTTTATTATCTGTCAATCTGAAAAAAGTTTGAACGCTTTTATAGCCCCAAAGGCTTTTTCCCATTTTTTTTCGAATAAAATATTCGTTGTTCGGTATCGTGAGGTGTTTTTTTATATAAGGGATTAGAAAATCGTGCTCTTCGAAATTCTCGATTTCGATGACGTTTGATACTGATATTTTCATATATCATTATAATTCCGGCGGATTCAAAATACAATTATAAACAAGGATTGATTATTATGATTTATGGCAATATACTAATAGAAAAAAGGATAACAGGCAGGTTATGTCTTTTAATCTGAGTGAAGAAAATCTTTTTTCCATAATAAAAAGCAAAACAGGTATATTATTCTGGGTTGTCTCGTTCAGAGACGGAGAATACTACTACGATATGGTAAATGAAAATTTTGCCGATGTTGAAAACCAGCCCCCATCTCATTATGAAGGTAAAAAAGTTAAAGATCTTCACGATCCCGGTCAATACACCGCTATAGAAAAATCTCTGCAAAAAGCCAAAGCCCTGGGCGGCAACGAATACGAAATAATGTTCGTCAAAGATGGTAAACAGAGGCATTTTCATATCAAAATAATGTTTTTCGCAACCGAAAACGAAGACAACTACATTGCAATCGGCAACGAAATAACCGAGTTCAAAGAAATTCAAAAAAGACTCGAAAAAGAAGAGATCAAGATAAAAGAAATATTAAACAGCCTGAACAATCCAGTCTTGGCGACTGACGACGATTATAATCTCATATATTTCAACAAAGCTTACTGTAAACTAATCGGCAGAAAGGAAGAAGAGCTGGAAAAGAAGAATCTGTACCAGCTTTTTCCTGATTTTAAAAAATCAAAAGCCTTTGCTTCATACATCAATTCTATTGAAAAAGGTACAGCGGTCAGCGGTGAGGAGGAATTCGGCGATAAACACCTGTCATATACTGTTCGCAGAACAAAAGAAGGCAATCTCGTTGTAGCAGAAGATGTGACGATGAAAAAGAAAGCGGAAAACGACCTCAAAAGAGAAAGAGACGCATATCACGCGCTTGTCGAATCGTCCTCAAATTCAACAAACGTGATCGATCTTTGTTCTTTGTTCCTGGAAAAATTTGTGACTATACTCGACCTGGACAGGGGATCGGTGCGGCTTGTGGACGAAAAAAAGGAAAAGCTCGATCTTGTTTCGACGTTCGGCTTCTGTCCGGATGAAGAAATTGATCAGAAAAAGCCGAGACTTTTGGCAGAAAAAAGCCACATAACAACATATGTTGCCGAAACGAAAATCCCGGTCTTCGCTCCGGATCTCGAAAGACACTTTCTGTACGGGATGTTTTCGGAATCGATTGTTAAAAAAGGAATGAAATCGCTTTTTTCATGGCCCCTGACCAACGACTTCGGCGCAGTTTTCGGTGTCATGCATTTGATTGGAAAGGAAAAAAAGCGTTTCGAGGAAAAAGACAAGATATTCTTTGAAAACACTGCCGGACTGTTCTCGGAAATTCTTGAAAAGAAGATTTCTCAGGAAAAACTGTCGGAAAGCGAAAAGAACATAAGAACTTTGCAGGAAAATATCCAAATTGGTCTTTTCAGAACCGACATTGAGGGAAATATTGTCTCGGCGAATCATGCGTTCGTAAAAATGTTCGGTTACAGAGATTTCAGCGAAATTGAGAAAATTAATGCTTTGGATCTCTACGCACTCCCCGCCGACAGAGCGAATCTCATCGATCTTCACGGTAAAAATGACTCTGTGATGGACTTTGAAATTCCGATGAAAAAAAAGGGCGGAGAGATAATTTGGTGCCTGGCAAAAGAAAAACACATAAAATCGGAAGACGGCAGAATCTTGTATATAGACGGATCCATCGAAGACATAACATTCAAAAAAGACGCCCAAAAAGCGCTTGAAGAAAGCAGGGAAAGATACAGGCTTTTATTCGAAAGCGCGGACGACGCCATATTTATGATGAAAGATCATCTTTTTATAGACTGTAATCAAAAAGCATGTGAGATGTTTCGTCTCCCAAAAGATGTTCTGGTGGGGAAAAAACCTTTCGAGACTTCACCCGAATTTCAGACAGACGGTACGAGGTCCAGGGAAAAAGCTATTGCGTATATGGAAAAAGCCATGTCAGGCTTTCCTCAAAGGTTCGATTGGATACATAAAAGAGGCGACGAATCGGTTTTTGATGCCGAGGTTTCATTGAACAGATTTACTTCGGGAAACAACATCTACTTACAGGCTATAGTCAGGGATTTCACAGAAATGAATAAATATATAAACGCTCTGAAAAACTCCGAAGAAAAATTCAGACATTTTATGGAATTGGCGCCCGATATACTTTTCAGACTGAATCTTAAAGAAAACAAGTTCGAGTTATTGTCACCTTCAATTGAGAACGTTTTGGGGTACCCTCTTTCCGAAGCTTTTGAAGACCCGAAAAAATTCCTGTTTTCTATGATCCGTGAAGAAGACAAGGAAGAAGTGATAAAAGCAATCTCCGAGGTATACGATCCAAAAAATGAAAAAGATTTTATGGAAATCCGCTTCAAGGCAGTGAAATCCGACGGCAGCGTCCTGTGTTTCAGAGCTACCGTGAGGTTTGAAAGAAAAGGGGAAGAGATTCTGAGGGCAAACGGGATATTGAGCGATCAGACACATCAGATGAAAATGGAAGAAGAACTCATGAAAATAGAAAAGCTCGAGTCCGTAGGGATTCTCGCGGGAGGAATAGCACACGACTTCAACAACATTCTGACGGGAGTTTTGGGCAACATATCGTTGTCCCGCGTTTACCTGGATCAAAACAGCGAAGCATGGAAACTGCTGGAAGAAGCGGAAACAGCGGCGATAAGGGCAAAAAACCTTACGAGACAACTTCTCACTTTTTCAAAAGGCGGACAACCGATAAAAAAAGCAATGAACCTTGCGGAAATATTGACAGACACAGGGATTTTTGCGACGAGAGGTTCAAGTTGCCGATGCGAATTCGAATTATCCGAAGAAGTATTTCCCGTTGATATTGACGAAGGACAAATAGTCCAGGTCCTCAACAACATTATTATTAATGCGATTCAAGCCATGCCAAAAGGAGGCGTCATAAAAATTTCGGCATCAAATCTGCACATAGACGAAGATTTGGCGCTGCCGGTTTCGATCGGGAATTATGTAATCATATCCCTTGCTGATTCGGGTCCGGGAATAGAAGAGGATGACCTTTCAAGGATATTCGATCCGTTTTTTACTACAAAAGATTCAGGAAGCGGTCTGGGTCTCACTACGGCATATTCAATAGTCAAAAACCACGGCGGTTTCATTGAAGCGCTTTCAAAACGGGGTGAAGGAACTACTTTCAGGATTTATCTTCCCGCAAGCCGGAATAAACCGGTTCGTGAAGAAAATCAATCCAGACCTGAAAAAGGAAAAGGCAGAATTCTGGTCATGGACGACGAAGAACTCGTTGTCAATGTTCTGTCCGACATGCTTTGTTATCTCGGGTATGAAGTTGACTCCGCTCCAAACGGAAACGCAGCCTTGAAGAAATACGCCGACGCTCTTCTTGCGGGTCGCCGTTATGGAGCTGTCATTATGGACCTGACGATACAGGGAGGAGGCATGGGCGGCAGGGACGCAGTCGGCGAAATTCTCAAAATTGATCCAAATGCGGTCGTTTATGTTTCGAGCGGTTATTCAGACGATCCCGTCATTTCTAATTATAAAAAGTACGGTTTCAGCGGTTTTCTTATAAAACCCTACAGTTTGATAGAACTGAGCAAACTTCTGAAGTCGAAATAAATCTGTTTCAGGAAAAGCCATAATTCAGAATAGTATATATTTTTGACTTCACCTCAACGCCGTGAATTTGACAGCTGTTTCTTTTGAGCCTAGAGTCAAAATGGCAAAGTATGTGCCCGAAGAGATTTCTCTTCCCGTTTCATCGCTAAAATCCCAGAAGAATTCATTGCCTGATCTGGCCGGTCCTTCATAAACGGTATTTACGCGTCTTCCCAAGACGTCATAAATTTTAATCGAAATTTGACCAGTATTCGCGCCGGATATCCTGAAAAAAATACCCGCGAATGTCTGAAAGACGGAAAAACCTGTGATTGTCGGCACTTCTGGAATCTCCTCCTCGACGCCGACGTTCAATTCCATGTAATTTAGAATTCTGGAAAATAAAGTGTCGACAGGAGCGTAACCCGGAATCGTAGATACTATTCCTTCGAAACCGAATCCCGCGAAGACGCATTTTCCAGGGTTTTCTTTTCTAATCATGGATGTTTGTTCAGGGTTGGTCTGATACCTGAAGCATTCCGAAACACCGCTTATGACAGCAAGCATATCCTGGGACGTCTGGTTTGAAGTAGCGAGTAAAAGATTCTCTCCTATCGGATCTGAAGCCATACCGGTCTGAAAATGATTGGCCGTGTTGCCTTGCCACGAGACGCCGAGGAAATCCGAGAGAAAAGAGGTGCCGGACAGTTCTTCTGCTATGCTCTGTCCGTAAATGAGGATTTTTCCGGAGCCGTTAAAGTAATCGACGATGTCCGTCTGATCCTGTGCGGTGAGAGTTCCGCTGGAAACTCCGCCCGTCAGCCATATTATCATTTCGTACGAGGAAAGAAGATTGTCTGCAACGGGGAAAGAATCCCTGCAGATGTATTCGTAACAGACACCGAGATTTTCAAGGCTTTGAAGACATGCGCCTTCAGTGGAATTGCCTCCGTCGTCATCGACGACGAGTACAGGATGTCTTCCGATAAATAAATCAAACGTGTCGCAGATGACTCTCCCGGAGGAAGAATCGTTCATGTAAAGAGCAATCTGCGCCTGATGAGGGGTGAATGAAGCGGCCGCATCGACAGTAAAAGTAAAAGCCGGATCAAGCGTGTCGCCTGCAGGAATTGAAGGACAGGAAGAATTCGCGGTAGAAACAAATAGAGAACTGTCCAGTGATGCGAGTGTCGCGTTTACTGAATATGCGTTTTGAGCGTCCGGTAGATTGAATACGGAAAATGTAATGTCGGCGGTTTCACTCGGGTCTATTCTTCCGTTGTTATTGCCGGATGCATCCAAGACGGAAAAATCCGTTACATATAAAAAAGGACCGGGAGTTTTCAGCGACAGAGTCGGGTCGCCGAAAAGTGTCATTCCGTAATGCCACGCTTTTTCTGTGTTCGTGAAGCCGTTTGATGCTATGTGCTGATACCAGGCAAGATAAGCTTCGCCCATGTTCTGTCCCTGTCCAAGAGGGGTGTAAAAATAACCGAATTCTAGCATGCTTCCCGTTTTTGTAGAGCCCACGGCTTCAAGGCCGAAAGGAGTTTTAATCACATACATGCCGCCCATGAAGTTGTTTTCGATGAATCTTGTGTTCGAGCATGCGAATAAATTATAAAAGAGCCCGAGAGGTTTTAATCCTGGCAATTCTGATCCGTACATGTCCGCCCATGAAGCTCCCCCCTGAACTTTAAATGAATGATGCATGTAAGAAGAATGGCAAAAGATGCCGACCCATTCATAAGTGGACGACAAATATTTCTTGTAATTTACGGGATTGGTTGTGTCTATCTGGGAAACCGACGTGACATTCAGATAAGCCGATTGCATGTTGGAGCTGAATTCTCCAGCCCAATAAGCCCAGTCGTCGTCTACGTAACTCAAACCTCTTGAAACGGACTGAAACGAGTCTGTCCTGTAAAGGTGAGATCTCCGAAGATATACTTTTGCCAGTGAATCTTCATCGCCTAGGGAAGAAAGGTAGAGCCGGCCCACCCAGATTTCGGGGGAAGTGTTGCCTGTGTGAAAATCCAGAATACCATCGGGTCCGGGTGATAAAAAAAGATTTGGGTTAACCCATAGAGATTCATCCGCCCATGTGCCGTCAAGTTCCATGTAAAAAAGGTCGCATGGAAATTCTTCGTAACTTTCCGGACCGGAGCCCCAGTCATCAATCATCTGGAACCAGGCGACCGGAACATTCCCTATGAAATATGCGCCGACTAGATCCTGCGGAAACTTCGAGATCAGAAAATCTCTAAGCGAAACGCAAGCTCCAAGAGTCTGAACGCCGCGAACCGTATCAACTGAAACAGAGTATCCTTCAGACTGCAAGTCGGACGCCAGAACGGATATCTCGGCGGTCAGGGACTGGTATAATGATGATTCGACAATAATTTCGATGAGGTCGGCTCCAGGAGAAAACTGTTGGAAAACATTTGCCGGAGAGAGGTGATTTTCAGCGGGAAAAGCTGAAGACCATTCGGCAAAGGAGGTGGGTTTTTCCGAACCCACCCAACGGGTTACCGGAATACCCGACATATTCGACAGCAAAAGTAGAAATAAAGGGATACAAGGCATAAGGATTACCTCCGTTAGATTTGCCGCTATTACTACCGTTCTTATATGAAATCAACAGATTTTCAACAAAAAGATGAAACTTATAAAAACCCGACTGACGAAACCTTGGTCCGATAATTTTCAAAAAGACAGGCGCAATGCGTCTTTTATGCCGTTAAACGGAAGGATCAGAAAAAATACCTGAAGCCGACGCCGCCGTCCAGGTCAACGTCCGTTTCAGGGACGATGTTTATAACAGGCGCAATCTCCCCGTAAATCTCTATCGGCACCTGTTCAAACATATACGCGAGACCCATCGGTATGCGAAATCCTATCTTTGTGTCGTCGTGTCTGGGAAAGTAAAATCTTCCTCCAACGCCTATGAAAACAGGCGCTTTTCCTGACTGCACCCTGAACAGATCATAGTAGTAAAAGACGTGATCGATGTGGATATAAAAAGCCTCGAAAGAATTGTCGTCGAAAACCGACCATGCTATGGCGGCGTTCAATGAATTGACGGGGGAGAGCCAGTATTTTGCAGTAAATCCTGTCGGTTCGCCGACTACTATTCCAAGCCCGAATCTTTTTGACTGACCAAACAAGGTTCCGGCGAATACTATCAGTACAAGGGAGCAGATAACGATTTTTTTCAATTTGAACTCCTTTTTGGCTTTTGGTAATTATATTTATTTCAGGGTTGCACGACAAGCTGGTTTTGAAATTTTAAGGTGAACCGTTTGCCAGATAAATTTCCGACGCATATAATAGGACGTGGATTTCAGCGAAGTAAAAGATTACCAAGGTGACGGCAGAATGATCCTGACCCTTGACGCCGGAGGGACTAATTTCGCCTTCCAGGCTTTAAAAGGTGAAAAAAGTATAATTGACCCGGTATTTCTGCCTTCTAACGGGAAAGACCTGGCGCTTTGCCTGAAAACAATAGTTGAAGGATTCAGAATCGCCTCTGAAAAAGTTAACGAATGTCCAAATGCGATAAGCTTCGGTTTTCCCGGTCCCGCAGACTACGAGAAAGGCGTGATATACGAACTCGTCAACTTGCCGGCTTTCAAAGAACCATTTCCACTCAAAGCCTTTCTCGAAGAAGAATTCGGTGTCCCTGTATTTATAAATAATGACGCTGACATGTTCGCCTTGGGTGAGTTTGTTTACGGTCTCACCAGGAAGATAAATTCCGAGTTTAAAATAAGAGGATCCAAAAGAGTCACAAAGAACCTGATAGCGGCGACTTTCGGAACAGGAATGGGAGGTGGTTTAATCGTCGGAGGCAGACTTTTCAGAGGAGACAACTGTGCTCAGGGTGAAATTAACAGGATGAGAAACAGGTTTTTCTATAATTCCTGCGCGGAAGATTCGGTTTCGTCAAGGGGTATAATAAAAGCGTTTTCCGATGAAGCGAAAATCCCGTCCGGAGAAATTGTCGACGTGAAAAAAATCGCATCTTACGCGAGAGACCCTTTTTCGCCGTTTCACGAACAGGCAAAAAGCGCGTTTTATAAATTTGCGCGTTCGGCGGCCGACGCTCTCGCCGACTCTGTTTGCCTAATCGACGGACTCGTGGTTTTGGGCGGCGGAATTTCATTTGCTCACGATGTTTTTCTTGAAAAGCTTGTTGAAGAAATGAATACGCCTTTCGACAGCATACACGGAGGAAAGATACCGAGAACGGAAACCGGGATTTTCAATCTTGAAAAACGCGACGAACTTGAGATTTATCTCGAAGGTAAAAGAATAACACTCACAGTACCGGGCTCCTCAAAAAAAGTGTCGGTGGACACACTCAGGGGAACAGGCGTAGGAATAACCAAACTCGGAACGGAAAGAGCGGCAGCTCTCGGCGCTTACGTCTATGCGCTTAGTACCTTGGACGGATCATAGACCGTTTTTTGATTTGTAGTCGTCTATGGCCGCTTTTATTGCCTGTTCGGCGAGTACGGAACAGTGGACTTTCGCAGGAGGAAGACCTTCGAGTTCTGAAATGACTGATTTGTTTGTCAGTTTCAGCGCTTCTTCGAGAGTTTTGTTTTTAATAAGTTCCGTTGTCATGGAAGAAGAAGCAATGGCGGCCACGCATCCGAAAGTTTCAAAACGGCAGTCCGTTATCAACCCGTCCCTGACCTTAATATAGATCGTCATTATGTCGCCGCAAACCGGATTGCCGACGGTTCCGATTCCGTCTGCGTCAGGAATGGAACCCATGTTCCTCGGATTTTTAAAATGATCGATCACTTTTTCGCTGTATTGAGGCATGTGAGCTCCTTATATTTTTCTGAAAAACGGTTTACTTTTTTGATAGAGGAGACATTTTTCTCAGCTTTTCGACAGCACTTTTCAAAGATAAAAGGGTCGCGTCGACATCTTCCTGTGTGTTATGTCTGCCGAAACTGAAACGCACGCTGCCGTGAGCGTCTACGTGATCCCTGCCCATCGCGAGAAGAACATGAGAGGGATCGAGGGACTCCGAAGAACAAGCGGAGCCCGTGGACGCTTCAATACCGTCAATTTCGAGCAAAGTCGTCAGGCTCTCCCCTTCGACGAACCTGAAAGAAACGTTCAACGTGTTGTAAAGGGAATTTTCGGCAGGCGTGTTTATTATGACATCCGGGATGTTTTCATTGATTTTTTTCAGTAGGTCGTCCCGCAGACACCCTATATTTTTTTTGTCTTCCTGCATTCTTTCCCGGGCTATCTCGGCAGCTTTTCCAATGCCTACAATACCTGCGACGTTTTCGGTTCCGGCTCTCAGTTTATATTCGTGAGATCCGCCGTGTATGAGTGAATGAATCCGGACTCCTTTTTTGATGTAGAGGGCGCCGGTTCCTTTTGGTCCGTATATTTTATGTCCGGAAAGAGAAAGCATAGAAACAGGCGTTTTTTTTACATCAAAAGGGATTTTTCCGAAGGCCTGGACCGCGTCCGTGTGAAAAAGTACGCTTTTATCAGAGGCAATTTCGGCCAGTTCCTGAACGGGTTGTATAGCTCCCGTTTCATTGTTTGCTGTCATGATTGAAGCAAGTATGGTGTCGTCTCTGACGGCTTTATCAAAATCGGAGGGCGAAACAAAGCAATTTTCGTCAACAGGCAGAACAGTTACCGAAAAGCCCAGTTTTTCGAGAAATTTACATGTATTTAATACCGCTTTGTGTTCAATGGAAGAAGTAATAAGGTGTTTGCCTTTTTCGGAAAGAAAAAGTGCGGCTCCCAAAATAGCCTGATTTGCCGATTCTGTGCCTCCTGAAGTGAAAATTACTTCAGACGGATCGCAATTCAGAAGATCGGCGATTATGGAGCGGGAACGCTCAATTCTCTGTTTGACAATGTAAGCCGACTCGTAAGAGGAAGAGGGATTTTGATAAATTTCCGAAAAATATGGCAACATCTCTTCCAGCACTGACGGATCGACGGGAGTAGTGGCATTGTTGTCGAGGTATATCACCTGTACAGCGCCTTTCTTGAAAAGCGGGCGTTCTTGAACCTTTTGATCTTCAGATCTTTTTTGCCAGGACTTTTTTCATTCCGCTTTTCGTCTCTTCGATATCAACCAGAGCGAATCCTTCTTTGAAAAAAGTCTCGATTTTCTTGCTGTCGCGCAGAAAAAGGATCTTCCCTTTGTCTGGTCCGTCGTGCAGAATGAAAGTGCCGTCGCTTTTAAAGTCGAATTTATGCTTCGTGGGTATAGGTTCCTCGGGAAGAAAATTCATGAACAAATAACCGTTTTTTATGAGCAGTCGGTTTAATTCCTGAACAATCGTCGTCACTTCGCTGTCGTTGAAATAGTTTATCGAGTCTATCATGGTCGCCCCGTTGAAGACGTTTTTAGGAAGGTTTATTGTGAATGACTGGGATATTTCGGCAAATTCAAGCGAGATGTCATTCTGTTTGGCTCTCAAAGTCGTTATATGTATGGCTTCCGGAGAAGTTTCTGTCACTATGACTCTGTTGTTCATCTGGGAAAGATAAACCGAATACATACCAGTTCCGCAGAGAAAATCGAGGATCCTGCGTTCTTTGTAAATTTCCATTTCGTTGAGAAAAAGGGACAGAAAATCGCTCTTGGGCTGATTCTGAAGCTCGTATTTCAAAGCCTCTTTGTCCTGAATCAAACGCTTGAAAGTCTCGTCCCTGAAATTCATGCAAGAAAGATAAAACAGGAAGGCGAAATAGTCAAACGTTTTTTCAAAACTTGTACTTGACAAAGCACTTTGCCGGGTGTATTTTTTTGCGATTTATGACTGAACAGTCAGTCAGGAACATAACATGGACAAACAGACAAAAATAATCAAATCAGCATTGAAAGTGCTTTCGAAGAAATACTTCGGAGAAGTGACCCTGGAAGAAATTGCCCGTGAGGCAGGATTGGCCAAGGGAACTTTATATCTCTATTTCAAGGACAAAGAGGATCTTTATCTTAAATGCGTTCTTTTCATTATTGACGCCATGAAAAATATTATTGTTGAAAAGTATGACGAAGAGGATAAATTCTTTATTACCTGCGATATAATATTGAAAGCATCCGTCGGTCTTTTCAAAAAAAATCCCGAGTTTTCGGGTCTGGCTTTCATACTTCACAATCCCGGTTTGCTCAAAAACAGACAAAAATTCTTCGACGAGATTTTTTTGAGAAAAGTTGAGTTCTTCGATTTTCTAAAAAGCCTTGTAGAAAAAGGCAAAAAAGAGGGTTCTGTCAGAAAAAACCTGGACACGGAAGAAACGGCTTTCATTTTCATGAGTTTGTATTACGATCTCATATTCAGAACCATGTCCCCGAGAATTATAAAGAATAAAAAAACAGCGGGTGATAAATCAATCAAAACCGCACTTGACATTTTCAAAAACGGAGTCCTCGAGAGACCCTGTCAGCGTTAAAGGAGGAAAAGTGTTTTGCGCCTTTTTTATATTTACACTGCTGATCCAGACTGGAACGACTTTGACCTTGGAAGAAGCCGTCGACATAGCCCTGGAAAGCAACATTAGCGTCAGAAAAGCCGAAGAAGATATTTTTTCAGCTAAAACCGGTTACAGAAAATCACTTTCCGCTTTTCTGCCCACACTGTCTTTTTCTTCGTCTTACACAAGGTATCCCGATGAAATAACGCAGGAAACATACGGAGGAGGAGAAATCGTCCTCAGAGCCAAAGGGACCCACCAGACGGGTTTTTCAATGTCTCTTCCTCTTTTTACAGGAGGTTCAAGGCTCATAAACGTCCGGATGAACAATTCCTTGGTACGATTGGCAGAATACAAAAATGAGATGACTAAAGACCAGATAGTCCTTGGGACGCTTTCAGCTTACCTCGGCCTGGTTCAATCTTCAAAAGCCCTGACAATCAGCAGAGAGGCTCTCGAGACGGCTCTCGAAAATCTCAATCTTACAAATGAAATGCTCAGAGTGGGAATGGTGACAAATCTCGATTTGGCGAGATCAGAAGTTCAGGTCGCACAGGAAGAGGGAAATCTTTTGACGGCACAGAACAATTACGAAAACGCCGTAAACTCTCTTTGCGACATTCTTCAGATAGAAAAAACTGAAATCTCCGTTGTCGAACCGGAGTTTCTGGAAGTTGTTTTGCCCGAGTTTGACAGCTGTATGATAGCCGCATTGAACTCCCCTTCTCTGGCTCTTTCCGAGGTTTCCCTTTCGATCGCGAGATCTGGCAAAGCTCTTTCCGTGTCTTCGTTCATGCCTACGGTTAGCGCTTTTGCCGGTTACAGCTGGTCGGGAAACAATTTTGAATTCGGCGAACCCAATTATTACGGCGGCGTTCAGTTGAGCTGGACGCTGTTTCAGGGAACAGCGAGAATACACGATTATTCGGGAGCGGCGTCTGACGTCAGATCCGCCGAACTCGACTACCTTGACGTGCATTCACAGACCGCAAGCACTGTCGATCAGAATTACAGAGAAGTAAGGCAGGCTTTTCTGCAATACGAGATTGCTCTGAAAACAGTAGTAGCCGCTCAGGAAGCATACGATCTAACAGACAGAATGTATAAAAACGGACTTGCCACTTCACTGGAGCTGTACGAAGCGATGAATACGCTTGAAAAGGCCAGGCTTGGTGAAATATCAGCTTATTACGGAATTTATTTATCTTACTCAAAACTGCTCGCCACCATGGGAGTGTTAAACGACTTTGTCCAAGACGGAGGTTTGTATGAATGACAAAGCTTTCAAGATAATCTTGTCGACGGTTTGTCTCGCGTTGCTGTTTGCGGGAAGCTTCGGCTGTTCAAAAAAGCCTAAAAACAATAAAAATCCTTTCAGCACTTCAGTTAGGACAATAGAAGTGAACAGAGGACTTTTCATTAACAGGATCCGTTCGTCGGGAAAGATCGAAGGACAAAGAGAAGTCGACCTGTCTTTTAAATCAGGCGGCAGGGTATTGTCTGTCTCTGTCGAAGTTGGAGACCTTGTCAGAAAAAACGAAGTCATAGCGACCCTCGAACAGACAGATTTTTACGCCAATTACGTTCAGGCTCAGGCCGCTTTTACGCAGGCGCAGGACAATTTCACAAGATCGGAAGAACTCTACAATTCAGGTTTGGTGTCTCAAGTACAATTCCAGGCCGCACAAACTGCTTTTCAGAGCGCCCAGGCTGGTCTAATGCTGGCGCAATCCGCCGTGTCCGGAGCGTCAATAAAAGCTCCTTTCGACGGCACCATAACTGCGAGTGAAATAGATCCTCAGGAGATGGCGAGTCCCGGAATGCCGTATTTCGGCATTGCGGACATGGACTCGGTGAAATTAAAATTGAGCGTCAGCTCGGAAAATGTAACCAGAATAACTGAAGGTGCTTCTGTAACGGTTCAGGTTGACGCCTACAGAGACAGGATTTTCTACGGACAAATAGACAGGGTATATCCGGCCGCGGATCGTCAGACAGGCAAGTTCACCGTTGAAGTAGTCTGTCCGAATTCTGAAAATCTACTTCTTCCGGGAATGATAGGGCTGGCAATGATTGAAATCGGCAGATACGAAGACGCCATTATTGTACCTCTCAAATCAGTGCTCATGCAGGAAGGAGAGACGGTCGTTTTCCGGGCTTCGGGAGGAAAAGCCGTGAGAACGCTAATAACCGTCGAACAGGTAAACGATTCTTTCGGCATAGTTTTGAACGGTTTGAACGTCAGCGATACCGTGATCGTTGCGGGGCAGGATTACATAGAAGACGGTTCATTAATCAACTGTGTCATGTGCCCTGAATATCAGGCCGGAGACGAAAAATGAAAATTTCACAGAGCGCAATATCCGCTAATCTCACTGTTTTCATTATTGCCATAGGAGCGGCGCTTTTCGGAGTCTACGCTTATTTCAGCATTCCCGTCGAGCTTGTCCCCGACGTAAACATACCCTGGATTTCAGTGACGATTCCCTATCCGGGAGCCGCGCCCGCGGAGGTCGAGAATCAGATAGCGAAATTTGTCGAGGAGGACTCCAGGGGAATAGACGACCTGAAACACGTCTATTCATATTCTTCGAACAGCGGAGCTCAGATCTGGTATGAATTTGAAATTGGAGTTGACAACAACGAGGCGAAACGCGACGTAGAGGAAATAATAAACCGGGTCAAAAACGAATTTCCTGATGACGCAATGGACCCAATCATAAGGGACATAAAACTGAGTGAAATACCGGTTATTTTCCTCACTCTGAAAAGCGAAAACGGAAGCAGGACATCCTACGAAAACCTGAAAAAATACGCAGACGACATATCACCGATTTTCGAAGGCATCAGCGGCGTATCGAGAGTCGATATTTTCGGAGGCAGGGAAAGACAATTCATGGTCTTGCTGAGAGAGGACAAACTCAGAGAATTCGGACTGACCGTACCTCTTATTATCGGAGCCATAAAGAGCTCCAACATGGACTTGCCGGCCGGAAACATAAATCTCGGAGAAAAAGAATACACACTCAGGGTTTTGGGAGCTTACAGATCGAGGGAGGATATAGAGAACACTATTATAACTGTCACGGCGAACGGACCCGTCTATCTGTCGGATGTCGCGACGGTCCTCGACACTCTCGAAAAGACGGTTTCATTTTCGAGATTTAACGGCAACCCGTCCGTCACTTTGGCAATTTATAAAAAAACCAATGGAAACACGATTGGAATTTCAAAAAACATACGAGAGGAATTGAAGGAAATTCAGGAAAATCTACCCAGCGGAGTGACTTTCGACATCACTTTCGATCAGGCCGATTACATAAACGAGAACCTCAACCAGCTTAAGCAGAATGCCGTGTTCGGATCGATTCTTGTGATTTTAATACTCGTCATTGGAGTCGGATG
Organism: candidate division WOR-3 bacterium; assembly: GCA_016934535.1. NCBI lineage: Bacteria > Pseudomonadati > Caldifarciminota > Caldifarciminota bacterium. Next base: position 30,672 of record JAFGSQ010000002.1, on the reverse strand, counting down.
GAGAAACGCCGTCCTCGTAATGATATCTCTTCCGCTGATAATCTGCGTGTCTTTCGCGGCTCTTTATCTTATGGGTTATTCTCTCAACAACATGTCTCTTTTTTCGCTCATTCTTCTCGTAGGGATGATAGTCGACGGAGCGATAATCGTCGTCGAGAGTACGTACAGATATCTTGAGTACGGATACGACAAGGTCGGCGCTGCGAGAAAGGGAATTGACGAAGTCGGAGGGGCTGTTCTGGCCGCGGCTCTGACTACGATGGCTGCTTTTTTTCCCATGTTCATGATTAAAGGTGTCACAGGCGAATTCATGAAACTTATTCCGATAACAGTAATAATAGCCCTTTCTGCTTCGATACTCGTAGACCATCTTGTAATTCCGGCCGTCGCTTCGAGATTCGCCGTATATCACAAAAAATCAGCCAAAAGAACTGATAAATGGGTAAATTCAAAGATGATGAAAGCATACAGGAAAACACTCGATTGGGCGCTGACTCACAGAACCAAGACCTTGCTCATCTCAGTGACTGCTTTTGTCCTTTCGCTGATCCTTTTGCCTGTTGTCGGGTTTGAGCTCTGGCCTTCGAGCGGCTTCGATCAGTTCACGGTCAATGTTACAGTGCCGAACGGAACGCCCATCAGCAACCTGGATGAAATTTCCAAGAAAATCGAGACCCTTATAGCCGATATTCCCGAAGTTGAAAAATACACGTCGAACATAAGCGAAAACACGGCTCAGATTGAAGTGCGTCTCTATGAAGACTCCGACAAAAAAGACTTGGAAATCAGAGAAATACTTCTTGCGAAAATCGACTCCGTCAGACACGAAATAGCCGAGGCGAGAATAGAAATGAAAGGCGAGAGCATGGGTCCTCCTTCGGGGGCACCCATACAGGTTGAGATCAGAGGCGACGACATAAACGTGTTGATGGATTTGGCTTTCAAAGTCAAACAGTTTTTGCGCCAGCAGGAAGGAACTCGTAACGTAAAAGACGATTTCGGATCGGGCTCCCCCGAAGTTGAGGTGATAATCAAAAGACGCGAAGCGGCTTACTACGGAATTACTCCTTCTAATATTGTTCAATCCGTAGCTGTATCCTTCAACGGAACAGACGCGACGGAATTAAACATTGAAGACGACAGGATAAAGGTTAGGGTCGAGCTTGAAGAAGCTGACAAGACCCTAGACGTTCTCAGGTCTTTTCCCATACCGACTGGAGCCGGATCTTCAGTCCCTCTCGAACAGGTCGCCGAAGTCAACGTCACTTCGGGTTTTTCGATGATAAACAGGGTTGACGGAAAAAGACAGGTAACTGTCAGTTCAGATGTTTACGGTGTCACGTCTATCGAAGTCATAAAAAAATTGACACCGTTCATAGACTCTATTCAGACGCCGGGATATACAATAAACATAACCGGCGACAAACAGCAGATGGAAGAAGATTTCAGCAGTCTCGGAATCGCTCTTATCGTCGGTCTTGCGCTTATTTATATAATAATGGTCATTCAATTTCAATCGCTTTCAGATCCTTTCATAATAATGTTCACCGTTCCGTTTGCCATAACGGGAGTGATGATAGGGCTTCTGCTGACCAGGAACCATTTCGGCGTGATGCCGTTTATCGGCATGATCGCTCTTGTAGGAATCGTTGTAAACGACGCTATAGTGTTTGTAACATACACAAATAAACTGAGGAAAGACGGGGTTCCCTTGTATCAGGCTCTCAGAAAAGCCGGCCCTGTCAGGCTCAGGCCTATTCTGATGACATCAGTAACGACGATGGGAGGCATGTTGCCCCTCGCGCTCGGAATAGGTATGAAATACAAATTTTGGGGTCCAATGGTCTGGCCGATAATATTCGGACTTCTTTTTTCGACCTTCCTGACTCTCGTAGTGATACCTGTTGTCTATACGTTCATTCACAGGGCGGGTAAAATGCCCGCAGACCTGGAACCCGTAGACATAACCGAAAGCGATTAAAGAAGACCGCACGTAGACGCTTTGATGCGTCTCCGTGCGGCTATTTCATTATTGTGAAAACTTTTTCACACAAGTGAAAAAGTTTTCATGTTATTACGCTAAAACCCGTTTCCCTATATCCGTACTTTTGTGTAAACCGCAGTTTCAAAAAACTTATAAAATCCATTACAGGCAATTTACTTTGGCAAAGATATTGCAGTTAAGTAAGTCAAGTAATTTTGGAGGTCCAGATGAAAAAATACGGGTATTCGATTATTGAGCTAATGGTTGTGGTCGTTCTGATTGGCTTGATAGTCTCTATATCGATTCCTCTCGTCAGGGTTTTGAACGACAAAGTTGACAGAGCGACGAGACAGATTGTTGGAGCCGTAAGGGAAGCGAGAGAACTTGCTATAACCAGGGCAGACACAGTGTTAGTCAGAATAAACAGTCCCTCCGGTAAATACGAACTCTGCAAATGGCAGGGCGGTATAGCCGGTTCTGCCCATTCCTTGGGCACGGCTGGAGAAATCCCGAGCAATGTCACTCTCAATACCGGATATTACGGAGAAATATTTTTTCTGCCGACAGGAGCCGTAACATACGCTCTTGGAACGTCTCCGAGAGATTCAGTTATGATTGCGAGCGGAACAAGAAAACTCTCTATAAAAGTGATTCCTGCGACCGGAATCGCCAGAATAGTCAAATACTGAGGGAGTGATTATGAAAAAAGGCTTTTCCTATCTTGAAGTCCTCGTAGTTGTCGTTTTGTTCGCCATAGGGGTTGTGGCGCTCGGAGCGGCGAGAGTGAGGACGATGGAAGCGGAATTGAGCGTCAGGATCGAAAAAAAGGCCATCAATGACCTCGAAGATTTCATGGAATGGATAAAGAGTATAGATTACGACTTGATAACCAGCGGAGATTCCACTTTCGGTACGACAAGAATGACGTGGACGGTCAATCCCGACACGGCAGGTTTGAGGGCAAAAAGCCTGTCTGTTATTTATTCCTGGAGGAACAGATCGGGTCAGACAGTATACGACACGATACAAACTTACGTAGCTGAGAGGTGAAAGAAATGAAAAAAGGATTTTCACTTATAGAGCTTCTCGGCGCCCTTACTATGGGATTGGCGATGATAGGTGTCCTGGTCTATTATTACACGCAGGAACGCAATCATCAGTCGATCATCGAAGGAAGGTCGGAAGCCATACAATCCGCGGAGGCCATCCTGAGGATCGCCGCGAAAGAAATGAGGGCGATACCGGGAAACACGAGAGAATTTCAGGACACCACGATTTTCAAGGTTTTCAAACTTTACCACAGCGCTGTAGGCAACGACTCTTTTTGTTATTACGCGGACGTCTATCCTGAAGCCACTTTCGGCAACGGTTCTCTAGACACGGCGCAGGAGACTTTCGGCATAATATATGACGCAGCGTCCAGAAATGTATACAACATAAGGTACAGTGCCGGAGCGTACACATACAATATGCTGATTCCGGGAGTTGATAATTTTGACATAGTTCCATTGGACGTAAACGGTTCAATAACAATCGATCCTCTCGCCGTCACTCACGTCGAACTCAGGGTGACGACCTACAATCAGAGGGCTGTAAGAAATCAAACTTCAGCGGACACGATAACATTCAGTCGCATCGTGACCATAAGAAGCAGGATGTAAGGGGGGCAGATGGAAAGAAAAGGAATAGCTCTGATTCTAGCGCTGAGCATTCTTGTCGCCGGAGCTCTTCTCGTCGGAGCGGCGTTTATGCTCGCGACATCGGACATGCGGATAACCGATGTAATTAAACACAAAACACAGGCATTCAGGGGGACCGAAGCCGGGGCAGAAAGAGTGACGGCAACGCTTGGAACCGTCTATCAACCCGACCACGGAGACTCTTTTTCGATTGGCAATGTCAGATGCGACGTCGACACTATGACAAAGACGACGAGAATTCTTCCCGGTTACACTTCATCGTGGACCGCTAACGAAAGAGCACTCGTCGCTTTGAATTACTCTTACAAGATAACGGGCGAAGAGCAGATATCCTCTCCGCGCAGAGGTCGTTCACAGATATTGGTGGGAACCACTGCGGCGCCAGTGCCCGGCGGAACCACCGGTTATCCGTAGACAAGGAGGAAACGAAATGATTAAAACAGTATTGATAATTTTTTTGGCGGCGTCTCTCTTTCAGAGCGTTTCGGCGTTCGATCAGAACGAAGACATGAACCCTCCGCAGGAGAGAGAGCGGGTCAAATGGATCCCTTTGAGAACAGCCGGTCCCTCCGTCTCTTCGACTGCCCTTGAAACAGACGATATCCGAAAAGCCGTTCTCGAAGATTACCAGACGAATCGTGACCCCTCTCTCCCCTCCGGTATATTTGTCTTCGACCCGGTCATCGTTTATTATCACGGACCGGACGAGTACGGTTTTGAGATCGGACGTCTAAAAGGATATGAACCGGGATTCCCTTTAAGGTCTCCCGACAACACCGAGATTTCATTTATGGGAAAGATACTAAACAGGGACGCCTGGCATTACGCCGTATATTTCGAAGAAGGAAAATTTGTTTCTGAGGGCATTTATTACACCGTGATGGAAATACAGCTCGGTTCGGGCAAGGCTTGCCTTCCCGTAGCCGTCGTTGTCGATCTCACGAATTCAACAGACACGAGGTAAGGAGGGAAACATGAAATGGAAAACGCTTATATTGCTGCTCTTCCTTCCCGCGTTGTCGGCCGCTAACGACGAAGTCCTTTTCAGGGTAGCGGCTGAACCTGCCGCAATGATATTCCTCGACAGATCGGGAAGCATGTCGGGCACGAGGATAACGCAGGCCCTCGCCGTCATGAAAAATCTTCTCGACGCCGACGGCGACGGCACCGTAGAGGATTCGGACAAGGACATTCTGGGAGTCGATCTGGCGACGGGTTTTTTCTACAACACGCCGACAGGAACTTTTAATCCCGGCCCTTACATTTATCTTCCCGGAGAAGCTACGGGAAGTCTCAGGGCGGACACTTTCGGCACTCCCTATTCGACAATATGGTCGCACATGAACTACACTACAAACGGCGGCTACACTCCCAATGGACCTGCTATTTATTACTCTTCCAACTACATACATAACTACGACACGACTCACCCCGATCTCGACTGCAGGAGTTATTATCTGATTTTCGTCACTGACGGAGAATCCAACGGTTTCGGAACGAGCGCTTCTTATTCACAGATAACCGTGTCTGACGAATGGCGCGGAAGCTGGAGTATAGTAAGGGAAGCCGCAATAAGCACAAGAGACAGAGACATACCTGTCTTTTTGGTAGGCTTCGGCACAGGCATAACACAGAGAGGAAGAAACGAACTCAACTGGGCGGCTTACTGGTCGGGAACTGACAATCCCGATAAATACAATTACTCGGACTTGCAGTACAATCCACCTCACACACACGTCCACAACCCGTGGACCTGGCCTCAGCCGATTCCCTCCGGATGGGGATCGTCCAACGGTTGGTACAATCCGAGATCCGCTCACGGTACCGGATACCACGCACTTCCCCCCTCTTATCATTACTGCGACGGTTACGCGTATATAGCGCAGACCGCCGACGAACTCGCGAATTCCCTTCAGAACATATTCCAATCCATTCTCGAGAACAATTTCTCGTTTTCACCCGCCAGTGTTCCTGTAGTCAGGACGATGATAAGCGACACGGCGATTGTCTACGCGACTTTCAGGCCTCAATCAGGAGGATTCTGGGACGGCCAGCTGAGAGCCGTCGTCTTCACTGGCGACACCATGCTGGGCTCGGAAATATGGACGGCCGGCGAATCGCTTCAGCAGACGCCTTCCTCATCGAGGAACATATTTTTTACAAACAATCTGGGAGCCAAGACCGAATTCAGTTTTCTTAACGTGCTTCCTTCGGATGTCAACGTGTTTTCGGCGTGGGAAAAAGATCTCATTGTTCAGAGAACGAGAGAAGGATACAGCTCTGCTACTCCCGGCTGGAAAATTGGCGACATTTTCCACAGCGCTCCCCTGATGATCGGAGCGCCGAGCCCGTTCTACACGGGAGACCCTTCGTATGTGCATTTCAGGAAAAACAACGCTTACAGGGATCAGAGAAAACGGGTTTATGTCGGAACTAACACGGGAGTTCTCCATTGTTTCGACGCCTCGACAGGAAAAGAAGTATGGGCGTGGGTGCCGAGATTTGCAATGAACAGGCTCAAAATATGGGCTCTCGACAATCAGCATACTTACATCCTCGACGGTCCGGTGACGGCGGCCGACCTCTGGTCGGACGTCAACGGAAACGGGTTAAAAGACGCCGACGACTGGCGGACTGTTTTGATTGTCGGACAGAGAGAAGGAGGACCGAATTATATACTTCTCGACATAACTTATGTTCCGACAAATCCGGATTCCTCCGAGTATCCTAAATTTCTCGCGGAGATATCCGGCACGCTCGTAGGAGGTTTGTACAAAAGATTCGCGGACACCTGGTCACAGCCTACAGCGGGGCAATTCAGAGTAGACACAGACCCCGTCGGAAGCGATTCGGCAATACAGATGTGGGGTTATTTCATAGGAGGCGGCTACGCGCCCGACACGGCAGGCTCTTTCGTTCCCGACACGGGAGATTTTTTCGCTTTCTGGGCTCTCAAAGAAAATACCGCATGGGCCAAAGGATGGGAAAATCCCAACAGCAACGGAATTGCCGCTTCGCTCGCTATGACGGACATGAACATAAACGGATTTGTAGACAATGTTATAGCTCCGGACCTTGCCGGAAACCTTCTCATAATGGACACAGAATCGGACACAAATCCCGGCAACTGGTCTATAAGGACAGCTTTCAGCGCTACTACCGGAGCGCCGGCAGACGCCGACATGGCGTGTTTTTTCCCCGTGGCCGTCGCGCAGGATTTCAGCGGAGAATACTGGTACTGCTGGGGCTCAGGGAACAGGGACAATCCCATGGATACGACCAGATACGGTTATTTTTTCATGCTTATGTCCCCTCCGACAGCGGGTTTACCGGCTGACATGAGCGACATGGCCGCTTTGACAGGGACCGCTTCTGCTCCGGGAGACAATGGATTTTACTACAGGCACACGCATCCCGGTGAAAAAGTGACCTCCCTCCCTCTCATTTACAGCAACAACGTCTATTGGACGACTTTCGCTCCGGACACAGCTGAAGCCGGGCCGTGCGACATCGGCGCCGGCTACGCGAGGATGTATGTCGCGTCGCTTCTGGAGGGTAGACTCGTCGAGACCATAGACCTCGGGCACATAGGAATTCCATCTTCTCCTCAGGTGACAGTGGGACCCGACGGTCCTGTCGTCATAGTAATGACGAGTTCCGGCCCGATAATAAGAACAATTACCGGCCCCGGCTTTAAGAAGAAATACGTCTATTGGAACGAAGTTTACTGACGGAGGGGGAATAAGTGAAAAAAATATTGATAGTACTCACATTGCTGACGGCGGTTCAGGCGCTGTCGGCTTATCATTTCTGGGATTTCGAAACAAATCCCTGGACGGACGGCTGGAATTCGGCAAAAAGAATCCAGGGTCAGAACTGGCCGCGCAGGTGGGAATGGAGGGTCTACGATCAGGAAGGCATAAGACCTCTCGACCCTCTTACAATGAGTATGTGGATTTGCAGTAACCGCGCAGGAAGCTATCCACTGCGCGACACCCTGTATTCTCCGAAAATTTCAGATTCGCTTTTTTACACACAGTGGCTCAAATACACAATAGGATACAGATACAGAACAGGCAGGGACGCCGACACGGCGGCAGTGCTTGTAAGAAGATGCGTTTCCGGCACATGGACGGAATGGCAGCAGCTGCAGTTTTATTTCGGCACGAATTACTCGATATGGGACTCTATAGACATAACAGCTTATGCGAGGGGAGCTGACACGATTCAGCTGGGTTTCTCCTACAGAGGAGGGACGACATGGGGGTCCGATTATTATTTCGGCCTCGACAACGTGTCTTTGAGAACTTCTCAACTTGGCAACATCCCCGGCCCGGCGACTGCGCCGACGGGAACCGACAGCGGTCTTGTGAACACCGATTATGTTTACACCTCGGAAGTTGTGGCAGGAAGCTATGAATACCAGTTCTCGTGGGGGGACGGAACATATTCCGATTGGGACATAATGAACACACAGACAAAACAGTGGAGCGAACCGGGTTCATATTTTGTTAGGAGCAGAATAAGAGACGCCGCTGACAGCACTTTGTTCTCAAACTGGTCTCCTCCCTTCGTCTCCATAATGGTGACGCCGAGGACGGCGAGATACTGGGGATTTGAATACGACGACGGCGGATTCGTCGGTTTGCACCAGCTCGGCGACTGGCAGTGGGGGATTCCGAATTCAGGACCGTTCGATGCGAGAAGCGGCGGCAACGTCTGGGCTACAAACCTCAACGGAAATTACTCCATTAACGCCAGTTGGCTGAATACTCCGGAGATGGATCTTTCGATGTGCGACTCGCTGAAGCTGTATTTCTGGATGTGGTACAATTCAAGACAAGATTACGACGGCGTTAACCTGTGGGTTGGAAGCGATTCTTTCACCTGGGGTTTGGACAACGCCGGTTATTACTGGGACACAGTTCCTAGCGCCAGCATAGTCCCTGCTTACACCGGCAGTTACAACGTAACGTGGACGAGTACCACTATGCCCGGCTGGACAGGCTCTTCTCCGCTGTGGACCCTGTACGAAGTAGACCTGACTCCTTACAGGCACTCGCAGGATCTAAGACTTTTATGGAGATTCGGCGACAACGACGGAACTACGGGGAATCAGGCCGGATTTTACATAGATGATATCAGGATAGACACGGCCATGCTTATTGCCGGCCCGATTGCGGCGCCTACGGGCCCGGACACCTGTATAACCGGGACTTCTTATGATTTCACATCCGACATTGTAGTCAATCCGACCGAGTACCAGTTCGACTGGGGGGACGGAACTTATTCAGGCTGGAGTGTCCAGCACATTCAGCCGAAGACGTACGGTGAAGTCGGCACATACTACATAAGGACAAGGATTAGGGACGCAGGCGACACTACGCTGATGTCGGCGTGGTCTCCTCCGCACATAGCCGTGGCTCTCAACGAGAACACAATTTATTACTGGGGTTATGAATTTTCCTGGGATACGGCGGGATATTTGATTTCAGGAGACTGGGAAGTGGGTATTCCGTTTTCCGGTCCTTTAGGGGCAAAAACAGGTTACAATGTGGCCGCGACCGACCTCGACGGAATATATCATACGGACGCGAGTTATTTTGCCCTGCCGAGCATAGACGTCTCGTCGCCCGATTCATCGGTGATGTATTTCTGGATGTGGTACGACAGCAGATACAATTACGACGGCGTCACTATGTTCTACGGTTCCGCCGCAATGGTGACGAGCTGGTTTTATGACGGCATGTACTGGGACACTGTTCCTCAAAATCTAATAGCCCCCGTGTATAACGGCACTTTCAACGTGTCGGCCCTGGGCATAACGCTTCCGGGTTGGACGGGAACCGAGGCCGTCTGGACTCTTTACAGCGTCAATCTCACTCCGCTGAGAGCGCTGACTGATCTGAAAATTCTCTGGAATCTGGCCGACAACAGCGGCACGACGGCAAACGGACCGGGATTTTACATAGACGACGTCAGGGTGGATACATTCCTTGTTCCTCTTGTCGGCCCTCTGCACAGTCCGTGGGGACCCGCGTGGGGATACATAAATACGAATTATACTTTTCTGTCTGATTCAGCGCATTCTCCGTTCGGTCAGGTTGAATACCAGTTCGACTGGGGAGACGGGGCTTATTCCGCGTGGGACACGACGAGGACTTCGCTTCACCAGTGGAGCGCAGAAGGCTTATACCCTGTCAGGTCGAGAGCGAGGCTTGTTACAGACACTCTGCTGATGGGAGGATGGTCCCCCGCCCATTACATCGAGATAGGAGTTTCCGGATACTTCGACCCGCCCTGGACGTTCGAACCGGGAACCCAGGGATGGAAAACCTCCACAACGTGGCAAAGACTTTCCTCAACGTACAACAGCGTGACCATGCCCAATTCGGACAACTGGAGCATGTGGGCCATCGGAACGGGAAATGTCTACGTCTGCGACACGACGTATTCGCCTCCCGCGCCTGTGGCTGTTGATTATAAATATCTTTGCTGGACTGCGTACCTGAGAAAGAGCACAACCATCCAGGGAGACACTGCGATAGTTATGTTCAGAACATTCAGAAACACTGTGTGGGGAGACTGGCTTCAAGCCTACATGTACACGGCAAACACGGCCGCTAACTGGTTTTATCAGGAAATTCCGGAACTCGCGGACGCCGACAGCGTGCAGGTTGGAGTTATTTACATTCACAGAGACGGCACTTCGGACACCAGGTTTTTCGGACTGGACAACGTGTGGCTTCTCAACAGGCCTTACGTCGACGAGATCAACTGGAACTTCGAAGATGAGTCGAAATGGGACTGGATTCACACTGTCACCAACAACTGGCCCAACGGGTGGAACATAAGAGACGAAGGGACGATAAGCTCTCTTGAACTCGACTACGCAGGCAATTACAGCGCGTGGATCGGAACCACTTCTTCACACAACGTCCCTCTCGTCGACACTATAATATCCCCCGCGGAGTGGAATCCAATAGACCTTCAGTATTTCGTCTGGGGAATAGGATTCAACAATCAGTACGACTCGATAAAAGTACTGATTTCGGGAATGAAAGAAGGCGTGTGGTCGTCCTGGTACACAGTGAAGACATACTTAAGAGCGACGACTCCGAGTTTCAGAGCGCTCGATTCGGCTGACGTCAGCGATTCTTTCGCCAACGCTTCGAAGATCGAGGTCGCGTTTGTCTATTATTCCCGGCTGAATTACGGAGCCTGCGTCATAGACAACATAAGATTGTATTCTTCAGAAAGCAAAGACGCTTTTGTAGTCGGAGGCAATCCCAATATTCAGGGAGAATTCCTGCCCTCGGGAAGCAATGATGTTGTGGCGACTGTCAGGAACAACGGAACCCAGGCGGCGGATTTCACTGTCAGAGCTCAGGTGACAGATATAAGCAACGGATCAGTCCTGATGGATGAAGTCCGCACGGTCAGCGGTCTCGCTTATCTTGACAGCGCCGTGATTGATTTCGGAAACATCACGCTCTCGGAAGACCGTCACTACGTTAAAAAAATAATAATCGAGTATCCGGGCGATCAGAATCCTTCCAATGACACGTCGCTTTACTCCATCAGATGCGTTTTACCCTCCTGGGAGAAGATAGCCGACATGCCGGTTTCAGTTTCAGGTCCGGTCCCGTGGTTTGACGAGAACGGCGACCTCAACGTGTTCGCTGATACAGTCCACATGAAATACGACGTTAACGGCAACACCTGGACCGTCACGGCTTCGATTCCATACAGAATAACAGACGCACAGGGAGTCGTTACAACGGACAGAATTTACATGAGATCAGAAGACCCTGCTCTCGAAAATAAATTGATAATCTTCGACAAGATAACGGGGAGTTTCGAAACCGCGGATCTGCCTGAAAACATCGTTTCTCCGACTCTCGCAGGATTCAGCGGGATAGGCGGAGATTATCTTTATATAGTCGAAAGCGACCTGAGCGGTAAACCGCTGTGTTTCCTCTACGACGAAAACTCGGGTGAATTCATCGGCGCTACGCCTCTTCCCGGAGGATTTGAAGGTGGAACAGCCGTTGGCATTAAAGACGGCATAGTGTTTGCCGGAGGGGACATCTACGGAGGCAACGTATATTTCGGCAGGGTCAATCCAGCTTCTCCCGTGGTGATCAACTGGCAGACCGATTACAGGACACCGCTGATTAACAGGGAAGGGATTTCAGCGGGTTCTTCAGGATCTTTCATGCTCTTTGCGGGCGGAAAAGATTCCGGGACATTTTCGGCGAATTCCTTCCTATACGAAAACGGATACGGATGGTACAACATGACCGACCTTCCGATTGTCCTTTCGAACGCTTCTTTGATTTCGCGGGAAAATGAAGGGTCTTCAGATTCAGTCCAGGTGAACGATTTCTTCCTGCTCGGAGGAAAAAATTCCACCGGTGATCTCCCGGACGCTTACAGGCTCGTTTTGAAAACACAAAAAAGGGTGGACATCGAAACTTCCACGGGAGCTGTAGGAAGCCAGCAGGTGTTTTCTGTCAGACTCGCTTCACCCAACCTGTTCAAAGATGAAGTTTCAGTACGCCTTTCACTGCCGGGAAATTCTTCTGTCAGATGGCTGGTCTACGACATCACGGGAAGACAGATCCGCAGTGTCGAGACTTTCCTCCCTGCAGGAACGCACTTCCTCGGATGGGACGGCAGGGACGACGCCGGAGAAAACATTTCGGCCGGCACTTATTTCTGGATGATGCAGACCGACTTCGGTTCAGAGAACGGGAAATTCATTCACGTAAGATGAAAAAAAAGGGGGGTTTTTACCCCCCTTTTTTTGTTGTATAATTCCTTTCAGAAATAAATCAAGAATCGGAGGAAAGATGCCTCGCAGGTTAATATTATTATTGTTGGCTCTGTCTCTTTCATATTGCACAAAAAAATCAGGCACTGAACCCGAACCTCCTCCGGAGAAGAGAATAACAGTAGTCTCTCCGAAGGAAGGCGATTTTTTGCTGCAAGACAGCGCATACACTATCAGCTGGTACAAAGAAGGCGATGTTACCCAGGTGGACGTGTATTACAGAATAAAAGACGATTCTCCGTGGATTGCAATTGACACAGGCGTTTCGGGTCTTTTTCTTGTCTGGACGGTTCCGCAAGTCAGGACTGCCAAAGCCATGATAAAAATCAGGTCTTCACAGGACACGGCAGTTTTCGACACCAACGAAGGTTATTTCATAATTGATAAAATCATTGAAAACGAGCTCGTACTGATAATCTGCGACAGCGTATTTTACATGGGGAGCGATTCGACTGAACCTGGACATTGCCCTGATGAAAGTCCTGTTCACTCAGTCGCTTTGACCTCTTTTTACATTTCAAAAAGGGAAGTGAGGAACTCCGAATACAGGCAATTTTGTGATCTGACTTCTTATCAGTATCCTCCCGACCCGGGTTTTCAGGGCATGAGCAATTATTTCGACAGTTTTCCCGATTATCCTGTAGTAATGGTCTCCTGGTTTGACGCAGCCCGATACTGCAATTGGCTTTCTTCAATCGAAGGCTACGAACAACAATACGACACAATTACATGGCAGTGCAGATTTACAGGGGGGTACAGGCTTCCGACCGAAGCAGAATGGGAATTTTCAGCCAGAGGCGGACTGGTTTCAGAGTATTATCCATGGGGAAACGGCAGTCCTTTCGATATGTGCAATTGGCAGGACGATCCTTTTTATGAATTCACGGCACCGGTTGTGTCTTATGATGTCAACGGATTCGGATTGTACAATGTCTCAGGAAATGTCTGGGAATGGTGCAACGATTTTTACGGGAGCGACTATTACGCTTCGTCCCCGTCAAGCGACCCGAGAGGACCGCAGAACGGCTCTTACAGAGTCATCAGGGGAGGATCCTGGTTTGACGGCGAAGAAAATGTAAGGTGCGCCAAAAGAGGTTTGTCGGATCCTTCCTGCGCTTTCGCTTTTGTCAAGGCCAACACTCTCGGATTCAGATTAGTTCTCGGCATCTGAAGGCCAAAAAACAACTTGACATAGAAAAGGATTTTAAAGGAAAATATACGTTTTTTTCAGCACCGTTTTAGATTTTCGGGTTTTGGAAGCTTTGAGTAAAGCTCCCCGGATAGCGTTTTTCAATTTTGAACTTGCAGCAGGAGGAAATCGTGGAAGCGAAAAATGTCTTAATTCTCGGAGCGGCAGGAAGAGATTTTCACAATTTCAACATGTTTTTCAGGGACAACGGCAATTACAAGGTTGCGGCTTTCACCGCCACGCAGATTCCCGATATTGACGGAAGAAAATATCCCGAAGAACTTGCGGGGAAAATGTATCCGGGCGGAATACCGATTGAATCTGAAAATCGTTTGGAAGATCTGATTAAAGAGAAAAACATAGACGTCTGCGTTTTCTCATATTCGGACGTGTCCCACGAATACGTCATGCACATTGCCAGCAGGGTCAACGCTTGCGGAGCGAGCTTTTGGCTTTTGAGTCCGAAAGAGACCATGATAAAAAGTTCGAAACCGGTTGTTGCTGTCTGCGCAGTCAGAACGGGCTGCGGTAAAAGTCAGACGACGAGAAAAGTCTCGCAGGAACTTATTAAAAAGGGTAAAAAGGTGGTCGCTGTCAGACATCCCATGCCATACGGGGACCTTGTAAAACAGCAGGTTCAGAGATTCGCCACTAAAGACGATCTGAAAAAATTCGACTGCACTATCGAGGAAATGGAAGAGTACGAACCCCACATTGAAAACGGCGTAACCGTCTTCGCGGGCGTTGACTACGAGAAAATACTAAGAGAAGCCGAAAAAGAGGCTGATGTGGTTCTGTGGGACGGAGGAAACAACGATCTTCCGTTTTTCAAGCCGGACATCCACATTGTCGTTGTAGATCCCCTGAGACCCGGACACGAAATTCAGTATCATCCGGGAGAGACAAATCTTAGGATGGCGGATGTTATAGTCATAAATAAAATAGGCGTCGCATACCCCGAAGGAGTTGAAACAGTCAGAAAGAACATAGAGAAGTTCAATCCCGGAGCAACTGTAATTGATGCCGCTTCACCCTTGACAGTTGAAGGGCACGAAAAAATAAAAGGAAAAAGAGCTCTCGTCATCGAGGACGGTCCGACTTTGACTCACGGATCAATGACCTACGGAGCGGGAGTCGTCGCGGCCAAAAAATACGGCGCGAGTGAAATTGTTGACCCGAGAAAATGGGCGGTCGGCACAATCAAAGAGACTTACGAAAAGTATCCCGGAACAGGAAGCATTCTGCCGGCGATGGGATACGGAGAAAAACAGGTCTCCGACCTTGAAAAAACAATAAACGCCATGGACGTCGAAATAGTTGTTATAGCAACGCCTATAGATCTTTCGAGAATCTGCAAAATCAAACACCCCTGGGTCAGGGTTAATTACGAACTTCAGGAAATCGGAAAACCGGACATATCAGATGTTCTTTCGAAAATAAAATGAAACCTGAAAAAAAACCCGTGGCGATAATAGCCCTCGGAGGCAACGCTCTGATAAGGGAGGGACAGAAAGGCACTATTTACGAACAGTTTGCCAACACGCGAAAGAGTCTCGGCGGAATAATACACCTGATTGAAGAGGGATACAATGTTGTGGTAACACACGGAAACGGACCACAGGCGGGGCACGAACTTCTGAGGAACGAAAAGTGCTCGGACGAAATACCGCCTCAGCCACTCGGAGTCATTGACGCTTCAACTCAGGGATGGATAGGGTATATGATAGCTCAATCCCTTCACAACAGGCTTCTAAAAGACAACATAATAAAAGATGTCACGCCGATAGTCACCCAGATAGTAGTTTCGCCGGAAGATCCGTCAATTAAGAATCCAACAAAACCAGTGGGAATATTTTACGGTAAAAAAGACGTTCCTGTACTCGAAGCGAGAGGATGGATCGTAAAAGAAGATGCCGGAAGGGGTTACAGACGAGTCGTTCCTTCGCCAAAACCGATTTCTGTAGTCGAAAAAGACGCAATACTGTCAATTTTGGAAAAAGGCGGGATAGTAATCGCGGCCGGAGGAGGAGGAATTCCTGTTTATTATCTTGAAGACGGATCGCTTGAAGGATTGGACGCGGTTATAGACAAAGACAGGGCTTCAGCGGTTCTTGGAGCGGAGATAGGCGCTGAACTGCTCGTTATTCTGACCGGCGTAGAAAAAGTGGTCATAAATTATAAAAAAGACAACGAGATGGCTCTCGACCGATTGGACATCAAAACGGCAAGAAAATATCTTTCAGAAGGTCAGTTTCCGGCCGGAAGCATGGGTCCGAAAATTGAAGCGGCTGTGGATTTTATTGAAAAAGGCGGTAAAAAAGTTATTATTACCGACCTCGACAAAGCCGCGGAAGCTTTTGCCGGGAAGACAGGGACGATAATAGAAAAATGAAAGACGCAAATCGCGGCATTACAGACGGAATCCTGAAAGTGAGAATAGATTTTTCAGAAGGAATTCCTGTGGAAAAAAGAGGGGATCTGCCGATCGGGGAGTTTTCAATAGAAGGCCTGAAAAAAGGAGAGTTTTTTGTAAAAGTCAATCCCGGAAAAAACAGCGCGGAGATCACTTTGAAAATTGATTTTGAAAGAGAGCTGATCTGTTCGAGATGCCTTGAGAATTTTGTTAAAAGATCGGAGTTGACTGAATGGGCCGAAGCTGTTATTTCTGATAAGGAAAGTTTCGTCGAGGACGATGGAATCGTTCAGATAATAGATAAAGTTGCGGATTTGACTAATATAATAAGAGACATGATCATATTGGATGAAGGCATGAGACCTCTTTGTAAGGAAGATTGCAAAGGTCTTTGTCCTTCGTGCGGAGAAAATTTGAACAATAAAGTCTGTGGTTGTGACCTTGCCGGCGATGCCGGTTATGCCGATGAAAACGGCAATAACGGCAATAAAGGCTAATAGATAACAGGAGGAAAATATGGCGCTCCCGAAAAAAAGGCAGTCCTCGACCCGGGGAAAAAAAAGAAGAACACACTGGAAAGCTACTATCCCGTCTTTGACAAAATGCAAGAAATGCGGTAGTTTAAATCTCCCGCACAGCGTATGCAGGAACTGCGGTTTTTACAAGGACAAGGAAGTAGTAAAGGTTAAAGAGGAAAAATAAATCATGATTATTGCCATGGACGCGATGGGCGGAGACGAAGGGCCCTTACCCGTCTTGGAAGGCGTGAAGCTTTTTATTGAATCGTCGCCGGAAGAAGACAAAGTCATCCTTGTCGGCGAGAAAAGCGTTTTAGAAAACAACGCGTGGATAAAAAAAGAGAAAAAACTCGAGTTCACAGAGTCAGGCGGTTCGGTTGACATGCACACAAGCCCGTCAGAGGCACTCAAGACCAAAACAGATTCTTCAATAAGCGTCGGATTGAAACTGCACAAAGAAGGCAAAGCGGATGCGTTCTTCTCCGTAGGCAACACAGGAGTCGTAATGGCTTTCGCACTTGTAAACCTCGGCAGGATAAAAAACGTATCAAGACCTGCAGTGGCGTGTCTTTTTCCGACGATAGCCGATCCAACCCTTATAGTCGACGGAGGGGCAAACGTCGACTGCAAACCTTCCGTTTTGTATCAATTCGGACAGATGGGATCAATATATTACTCGAAACTTTTCGACTGCGAAAAACCCAGAATAGGTCTGATCTCCATAGGCGAAGAACCGTCGAAAGGAAATGAACAGACACTGCTCGCTCACAAACTCTTCGAAAAAAGCAATCTAAATTTCATAGGGAACATTGAAGGAAGCGATATTTTCAAAGGGAAGTCGGATGTGATAGTAATGGACGGTTTCGTCGGTAACGTGGTCCTTAAATTCGCCGAGAGCATGATAATATTTCTGACCTCCTTTCTGGGTAAATCGATACAAATACCCTACGACATGGTTAAAAAACTGACTTCGGACGAATACGGCGCGGCTCCCTTGATAGGTGTAAACGGCATAGTTTTCATCGGACATGGAAAAGCTTCTCCTCTGGGAGTGAAAAACGGACTTTGCAGCGTAAAAAAAGCTTTTGCTAAAAACATAAACGGATTTTTATCCGAACAACTTTCGGCACAGAAAAAATGAAAAAAACGGCTCTCATTTTTGTGGGCCAGGGAGCTCAGCAATCGGGAATGGGAAAGGACGTCTATACGGACTTTCCGCAGACTAAAATCCTCTTTGACGAGGCGTGCGATATTCTCGGTTTTGATTTGAAAAAAATAATGTTCGAAGGTCCGCAGGAAGCTTTGACGGAGTCAAAAAACGCGCAACCCGCCCTGCTTCTCCATGCTTTTTGCATTTACGATCTTGTAAAGGGATACGCGAAAGAAGCCGAGTATTTTGCCGGACACAGCCTTGGCGAATACACCGCTCACACGGCCGCAGGAGCGATAGAATTTGGGGATGCCCTCAAACTCGTCAGAAAAAGAGGCGAGTTAATGAGCGAAGCGGGCGCTAAAACGCCCGGAAAGATGGCCGCGATAGTCGGTCTCAGCCCCCAGGAAGTGGAAAAAGCATGTTCTGAGGCTGGAGGAATAGCCGTACCTGCCAATTACAACAGTCCCTCTCAGATAGTGATCAGCGGGGAAAGCGACGCTGTCGAAAGAGCCGTCGGTATTTGCAAATCCATGGGGGCGAAAAAATGCGTGTTTCTTGACGTTTCAGCGGCGTTTCATTCGCCTCTGATGAAAGAAGCGGCACAGAAATTTTCCGAAGTCGTCGGCACCGTCAGCGTGAAAAACGCATCAAAACCGGTCCTGGTAAACATATCGGCTTTGCCTGTTTCTTCTCCCGGCGATCTGAAAGCGGCGATGATGGAGCAAATGACCGGTCCGGTCAAGTGGCTTCAGACCATTCGGTTCCTCAAAGAAAACGGAGTCGAACGAGTCATTGAATTCTCTCCGAAACCGGTTTTGTCCTCGCTCGTCAAAAAGACGGAAAATGAAATTGAAACTGTTTGCCTGTCGGGCACACAAAGCGTGAACGATTTTATTAAAGAGAACGGGGGCTGAAATGGAAGAAAAAAACATGACGGCTGTCGTCACGGGTGGAGCGAGGGGCATAGGAAAAGAAATAACAAAGAAGCTGTGCGAAAAAGGATACAAAGTATATATATGGGACGTCCTGGATCAAGAGGGGGAAAAAACCGCAGAAGAGATGCGAACCATACCGGCGCAATGTTTTTTTTCCAAAGTCGACATAACGGATGAAAAATCCTGCGAAGACGCCCTCAAAATCATAACCGATAAAGGCGATATAATTTCCGTTCTGATAAACAATGCAGGCATAACAAGAGACAACCTGATTATGAAAATGTCCGTCGATGACTTTAAAAAGGTCCTGGAAGTCAACCTCGTCGGCGCTTTTGTCTGTACAAAAACCGTAATCAGGCAGATGATAAGAAGTAAATCAGGCAGAATAGTAAACATATCATCGGTTATCGGCCTTTTCGGCAACGCCGGACAAGCCAATTACGCTTCGTCAAAAGCCGGATTGATAGGACTTACAAAATCGACAGCAAAGGAGGTCGCTTCAAAAGGAATAACAGTCAACGCCGTCTGCCCCGGATTCATAGAATCGGACATGACGATGAAGCTTTCTGAAGAAGTTAAAACAACATATATGAATAGCATACCGGCGCGAAAATTCGGAGCGCCGAAAGACGTCGCCGATGTCGTATCTTTTCTTGTAAGCGATGAAGCGTCTTACATCACGGGAGAGACGATCAGATTAGACGGCGGTCTGGCAATGTAATAATTAAAATTTAAGGAGGTTGTTATGGCGCCCGACAGATCCAGCTTGGAGAAAGAAGTAAAAAAAATCATCGTCGAAAGACTCGGCGTAGATGACGCGCAGGTCACGCTGGATTCGAAATACGTGAAAGATCTTGGAGCCGATTCATTGGATTTGGTCGAACTTATCATGGCTTTCGAGGAAAAATTTGACATAGACATACCCGACGAAGACGCGGAAAAGCTTGAGACCGTCGGCGACTCGGTTGATTATCTGGAAAAAGCTCTCGCAGAAAAAGGCGACAGCCCAGGAAAAGACGGAGAAGAGGAAGAATAAAAAATCTATAGCGATAAAAAAAGGCAGTATAGATGAAACGAGTTGTAATAACTGGTTTGGGTACAGTTAATCCGGTCGCTAACGACGTAAAAACGACCTGGCAGAAACTTCTCGAAGGCAATTCGGGCGTATCGACAATAAAAAAATTCGACACCGACTTGCTTTCTGTGAAAATTGCCGGCGAAGTCAAGAATTTCGATCCTTCTTCTATTCTCGACAGGAAAGATATTCGCAGAATGGATCCTTACATTCAATATGCGATCTTTGCCGCAGCGGAAGCGATAGCGGATTCAGGACTCGATCTCGAAAAAATTGACAAATTCCGGATCGGTTCGATAATTTCATCCGGAATAGGCGGAAACTTCACCTGGGAAGAACAGCACAAAACCCTTCTCAACAAAGGACCCGATAAAGTTTCCCCGTTCTTTATTCCGATGATGATTATAAACATGGCTTCGGGTATGGTTGCCATCAGATTCGGACTGAAAGGACCCAATTACTCGGTTTCAAGTGCCTGTGCATCTTCGGGTCACGCCATAGTGTCTGCTTCCAGAATCATTCAAAGAGGAGAAGCAGACG
Organism: candidate division WOR-3 bacterium; assembly: GCA_016934535.1. Classification (NCBI taxonomy): domain Bacteria; kingdom Pseudomonadati; phylum Caldifarciminota; species Caldifarciminota bacterium. The sequence continues at coordinate 10,329 of JAFGSQ010000002.1, read as the reverse complement.
TTATGCTGGCAGGCGGATCAGAGTGTTCCATAACGCCGCTTTCTGTAGCGGGATTTTCCGTTATGAAAGCTCTATCAACAAGAAACGACGATCCCGAAACGGCCAGCAGACCTTTCGACAGGGAAAGAGACGGATTTGTCATGGCGGAAGGCTCGGCGTTGCTGGTTCTTGAAGATTACGAAAGAGCGAAAGACAGAGGGGCAAAAATTTACTGTGAAATTGTCGGCGCCGGACAGACAGACGACGCTTTTCACATGACCGCCCCCGACGAAACGGCTGAAGGGCCGGCAATGGCGATGAAAATCGCTTTGAAGGACGCGGGAATAATGGCTGAAGATGTTGATCACGTCAATGCCCACGGCACGAGCACTCCCTACAACGATAAAATCGAGACAAAAGCGATAAAACTTGCTCTCGGAAAAAGAGCCGAAGAAATACCAGTCGTATCTACAAAATCAATGACGGGGCACATGCTGGGAGCCGCTTCAGCAATTGAAGCCGCAGTGGTCGCTTTGTCTTTGAATGAACAGATAATTCACCCGACTATAAATCTGGTCAACCCGGACCCTGAATGCGACCTCGACTATGTTACCGAAGGAAAAAGAAGCGCTGTACTTGAATACGTCCTTTCTAACTCCTTCGGATTCGGAGGACACAACGTGTCCATTCTTTTTAAAAAATTTAACGCAAGTTAGATAACGCATTTTCAGAGAGAATACGCATTTTAAAATTTCAGCGAAACGCGGGAGAGGATTGTCGAAAAAGACGTGATTCGGTTTCTTTTTCGGCGTCAAGACCGGAGATTTTTAGCGAAGCCGTTCATTGTTTTTTCTTGGTAAAAAGGGAGGGAGTTTGAAAATAATCGTCTGCGTGAAGCAGGTTCCGGACATTTCGCAGTCGAAAGTGGACCCCGAAACTTACACGATAATAAGAACGGGAGTTGATGCGGTCGTCAATCCTTTCGATCTTTACGCAGTTGAAGCGGCTCTCAGGATTAAAGACGAATTGGGTTCAGGCGTAACGATAACCGCGATTTCCATGGGTCCGCCTCAGGCGGAAAATGCACTGAGAGAAGTTATTTCCATGGGAGTTGACAACGCGGTCCTGCTGAGTTCAAAAGATTTCGCGGGATCAGACACCTTGGCAACTTCATACGCACTGGCAAAGGGCATAATTCAGACCGGGCAAACGGATCTTGTGATTACAGGAAGACAAGCCATAGACGGAGACACGGCGCAGGTTGGCCCCGGTATAGCAGAGCATCTTGGTTATCCGGTCGTCACTGACGTAAACGGATTCATTGAAATCGCAGAAAACCAATTAAAATTAAGAGTTATGACCGAGGAAGGGTACGTCGATCTATCAGTAGGTTATCCGGCTGTAATATCAGTAGGCAAAGGCATAGGCGAACCAAGAATGCCTTCATTGAGGAATAAAACGAGATCGAGAAAAGAGATAATACCTGTATGGTCTCCGGATGAAATTGATGCGGACACCGGTATGCTTGGGCTCAAAGGAAGCCCGACGCAAGTCGTTAAAATCTTCACGCCGGAAGTCGGGGGCCAGGTTCTCTTTTTAGACGGAGAACCGCCGTCTCAAGCCGGCAGAATCGTCGAAATTCTGACAGAGAGACACCTAATCTAAACGGAGATGTTATGAGCTTGAAAATTATTGAAAAAAGATGCGTTTCCTGTTCAGTTTGTGAAAAAGTCTGCCCTGTCAAAGCCATATCAATCAACGAAAATAAAATGCCCGTAATTGATTTTGGAAAGTGCAATTTATGCGGAATATGCGTGGAAAAATGCCCCACTGGAGCGATCGTCCGCGTTCACAAAACCAGTTCGAGCCAGGCTGATTTCAACGATTACAAAGGAATCATGGTCGTCGCCGAGGAAGAGGACGACAAAATAGCGCAGGTGTCCTACGAACTGGTCAGCAAAGGCAGTGAACTGGCCGCAGTTTTGAACGCCCCCCTCACGGCGGTTGTTTTCAGCGGCGCCTCGGAAGATGACCTGAACAGTCTCTGCGCTTACGGAGCGGACAAAATTATAATTGTTAAAGGCGAAATCCTCGGCAAGCCTCTTACCGGACCGAGAGCGAGATCCCTTTACGAACTGGTTTTAAAAGAAAAACCCGAAATCGTGCTCACCGGTTCTACTTCTCAAGGCAGGCCGCTGTTGTCTAGAGTTGCCGTTCGTTTGAAAACAGGACTTACGGCGGATTGTACGCATCTTGAAGTTGAAATGCCTGACAGGCACCTTCTTCAGACAAGGCCGGCCTGGGGCGGATCTATCATGGCTACTATAATGACACCGAATACAAGACCGCAGATGGCCACCGTCAGACCGAGAGTGATGAAAAAGAAAACTCCGGATTATTCGCGTAAACCGGAAATCATCAGCTTTGAAGTTTCACCGGAAATACTGAAAGATCCAGTGAAGTTTCTCGGGATTCTGAGAGAAGAGGGGACCCGAGTCAGACTCGACAACGCCGACATAATCGTTTCCGGAGGAAGAGGAATTAAATCTCCGGAAAATTTTTCACTGATAGAAAAGTTCGCGTCGGCGCTCGGAGGAGCGGTCGGTTCTTCAAGACCGCCAGTTGACGACGGCTGGATAGCCCATTCTCACCAGGTGGGTCAGACGGGAAGAACTGTGGCGCCTAAACTTTATGTCGCCGTAGGAATTTCAGGCGCCATACAGCATCTTGTAGGAATGCAGTCTTCGGACTGTATCGTGGCCATAAACAAAGACAAGGACGCTCCGATTATGAAAGTCGCGGATTACGCGATAATCGGAGACCTGTTTGAAATTGTCCCTGAAATAGTAAAGGCGCTCGAGAAAAGAAAAAACTGAGAATCACTCAGTTCATCAATTCTATTATTTTATCCGCCAGAAGTTTGGCGCCGTCGCTTGTGAGGTGGCATCCGTCGTCGGTTCTGAGAGAAGAAAATTCGTAACTGCGTTCGTCGAGAATATCGTACGAAGAAATATAAATCACACGGTCTCTTTTTGCCGCTTCTTCTTCGTATATATCATTTAATACTCTTGTTCCGGCGTCGAATTCAGAACTTGCCATTCTCGGCAGGCCTATCCAATATACTTTTACGGCTTCTGAGAGCAAGCCGTCCATCATTGCACCGACTCTTGAATGATATTCTTCGTACCATTCGTCAGAATGGTACGTTATCCAACCCGAACCATACCTGTGAAGAGCCTGATTGTCGTTTGCTCCCAAAAATACGAACGCGTAATCGAAATTATGCATGGATTTTAATTCCGTCAGTCTCTCAGCCCAGTTATAAAAATCGGGACGGGAAAGTCCGCTGGAGACATGATAGTCGAGGAACACGGAGCTGGCGCCGGAAGTTTTCAGGCTGTTTGAAAGAATGAATCCCAGCGCTCCGCCTATCATGGAATCGCCTATCAACAGAAACACGCTGTCTTTTATCCTCGATCCTGAAATGGAAAAAGCGTCCTTCCATGTGATGTCAGGTTGAAGAAACCTGCCCGATGAAAACATAAAAAAAGCAAGAAAAACACAAATCATATTTCTTCGAGTAATTTTACAGTCTGGTCATATTTGTCCGGGATCAATGACATGCAGATAAAGCTGTTTTCGGCGCAGTCGCTCCAGTATACCGACTGCAGATTTATGTCATTGGTAGCCAGAAACTGAAAAATGTGATTCATGTCGACGGGTGATTTCTTGTCTATTCTCAGGACAATGACAGGAGCCGTCATAGGAAACACATTCATGCCTTTGAAAATTGAATTCACGTGATCTGTTTCCTTTTCTATGACAATTCTCAGGAGCCCTCCGTCTACCGAACCGCTTCCTGCAAGAGCAAGTATCTGAATCCCTTCCGCTTTCAATTTACTGACGATTTTTTCCATGGCACCGGATTTGTGCTCAAGGAAAATAGTGTACTGTATCGCTGTTTTTGAGTTCATTTTACGCCCTTTGAAATTTTTAATTTTATTTCCTGCGGCTTTACATGTCAACCGGTGAATGTGAATACGTACAGTTTGTAAAAAACTTTTTTTTGTGTATATAATACAGAAATGAGCAAGAACAGGTCTTTCTGCGAAGAGGCCATCGGCATTTTGGGAGAAATAGAGGCTTCTTTTTCAAAAATAGCAGACGGCGAGCTGAAAAGGAAAGAAATCGCGTCTCTCGCGGAGAAAGCGTCAGTAAAAATGCGGCTTCTTGCTGATCTCGTCGCTGAAAATAATACGACAAAACCTACTGGTTCGATATCTGCTATAAAATCCATGAACACGTTGATTTTACTGGATTATTCCCTGGACGATCTTTGCAGAAAAATAGTGGAAATACTCGTGTTCGAAATGGGATTCTGCAATGCCTCCATTCTCTTGTTCAACAACGAAAGAGAAACGCTCGAATTGATGGCCGCGTTCGGTTTGAAAGACTCCGAAAAACCGCCCGATTTCGCCTACAACAAAGGATTATCTTTTAAACCGGGCAGGGGAACGGCGGGAAAAGCTTTTCTTGAAGGACACACAATAATAATAGAGGACATGGAAGACAGCGAAGACAAGGAAACCATGCAGACAGCAGTTGATATCAAAACGCTGATTTCCCTTCCTATAATTGTCGAAACAGAAAAAATAGGCGTCATAAATCTTTCATACGAAAACAGGACCGAAATTGACGACGCGACAAAGCAGGAGATAGACCTGATAAAAGGGATCGTCGGATACATACTGCTCGCCTATACTAAAGACAGGTCTCTCAAACAGTCAAACACGGAGTTGAAGGACAAAATAAGGATTCAGGGGACTTATTTCGCGCAAATCCTTGAAAATCTTCCCGTGGCGGTATGCGAACTTTCCTTCGACAACAATGAATTTTTCATAACTCAGGCGAATCCGGCTTTTTACAGAATTAGCGGAACTCCGCCGGAAATAATTGATCCGAAACTGGCGGTGTATTTTCAGGAGAAAGAAACGTACAAGAAAGCAGTTAAAGAATTAATAATGAACAAAAAATACGCCTTAAACGGAACAATGATGAGAAAATTCGACGGATCGGACTTTATCGGCGACATATTTCTCGATCAGTCTTCCGTAGGTGAAAAAAACCTATACAGCATAGTGGTAATTGACAAAACCGACGAATACAAACTGGAGCAGAGGTTTATCCAATCGGACAAGATAAATTCTCTCGGCAGGCTGGCTGAAGGTATATCCCACGATATTAAAAATTTGTTTTCAGGAGTGACTCTGGCTCTTCAGGCTCTTCAAAAAAAAATTGAAGACGCATCGGGGATTGAAAAATACGTAAATATGATTTCGGATTCTGCCAACAGGGGAATTACTCTTTCAAACGATCTTCTCGAATTTGCACGCGGTAAAACACCAGAACTGAGGAAAATCCAGATTGAGACGGTAATAGAAAATTGCGTAAACGTCGTTAAAAGCGCCATCCTGCCGAAAATAAACCTTAGAATTTATTTACCGGATAAAGTCCTGCCCGGCATAAAAGGAGATCTATCGCAATTGGAACAGGCGCTATTCAATCTGATAATTAACGCTAAAGATTCAATCATTGGAAAAGGCGAAATAACAATCAAAGCCGGTGAAACAGCCCGGGAAGGCAAAAGCTTGATTTTTGTCGAGGTCTCGGACAACGGGATCGGCATTCCTAAAAATATTATAAGAAACATATTCGATCCTTTCTTCACGACAAAATCCAAAAGCTACGGTTCTGGTCTCGGTCTGTCAATAACTTACAGGATAGTTAAAAATCACGGAGGGGACATATTAGTCAAGAGCACCGAGGGGGAAGGGTCTGTTTTCACTTTGGAGTTTCCTGTTTTTCAGAAGGACGAATACACGGATATATCAGAGATTATTGTAAGTTGAAAACTGTGTACCGGCAATAATGTCTTCAATTTTATTTTTATTTGAAGTATATTTATCCTAATGGGGGAAACAATTATTAATCTGTCTGATTTACAGATTCTTCTGAAAACGCTTGTATGGCATTTTGATGATTGTTTTTGAATAAGGGAATTCAGGCTCTTTAATTGTTTTTCCTCGAAAAGTGTCCTTCTATAATTTCATGGAGGAAGAGATGAATGTTCTGCTTATATATCCTGAAATTCCCGCGACATTTTGGAGTTTCAAGCACGCCGTAAGATTTGTTCACAAGAAGGCCTTGATGCCTCCTCTCGGACTTCTGACTGTTGCCGCAATGCTGCCTGAAACCTGGGAAAAAAAACTCGCGGACATGAACATCGGAAAGCTGAAAAAGAAAGACTTGGCCTGGGCAGACGCCGCTTTCATAAGCGGTATGTCATTACAGAAAGAATCGGCCAAAAAAGTTGTAGACATCTGCAAAAAAGCCGGTTTGACTGTTGTCGCCGGCGGTCCGCTTTTCACTCTCGAAAGAGACGGATTCGATAAGGTCGATCATTTTGTTTTAAACGAAGCCGAGCTGACGCTTCCCGCGTTTCTTGAAGACATGAAAAACGGAAAAGCCGAAAAGATATACGAAACCAAAAACCATGCTGATTTGGCCGCGACGCCTTTGCCCGTCTGGTCTCTCGCCAAAACAGGAAAATACGCCATGATGCCCATGCAGTATTCGAGAGGGTGTCCTTTTAACTGTGAATTTTGCAACATTACTTCTCTTTTCGGAAAGGTTCCGAGATTGAAAAAGTCTTCGCAGATAATAGAAGAACTCGACAGCCTTTACAAAACCGGCTGGAGGGGAGGCGTGTTTTTCGTAGATGACAATTTTATAGGGAATAAAAAGGACTTGAAAGAGAATCTCCTTCCGGCGATTTCCGAATGGAGAAGAGGAAAAAAGGGAATTCAGCTCATCACTGAAGTTTCAATAAACGTAGCGGACGATAACGAACTGTTAAAAAAAATGATATTAGCCGGCTTCGACACTCTCTTTATTGGTATAGAATCGCCGAACAGAGCGAGTTTGCTCGAGTGCAGGAAAAATCAGAACTTAAACAGGAATTTAATAGAAAATATAAAAAAACTGCAGAGGACCGGATTCATGGTCCAGGGGGGGTTCATCGTCGGGTTTGACAGTGACACGGCCATGTCATTTCAGCATATGATAGATTTTATACAAAAAAGCGGGATTACGACGGCAATGGTCGGAATATTACAGGCTCCGGTCGGGACCAGGCTCTATGAAAGACTGAAAAAGTCAAACCGGATTCGCAGGAAATTTACAGGAGACAACACTGATTGTTCAACGAATGTAATAACGAAGATGAACAAAGTAGAATTGAAAAGCGGATACGAAACCATAATAAGTTCCATATATTCTCCCAAAATGTACTATCGAAGGATCAGAACATTTTTTGAAGAATATAAAAAGCCGAAAACAAACGTATACTTCAATTTCAGAAACAAAATGATATACGTGTCGGCATTCCTGCAGGCAATCATTTTTCTCGGCCTCTTCGGTCCGGAAAAGCTTTACTTTTGGAAGCTTGTTATGAGAACCTTTTTTACGAACATTAAGTCCCTTCCTCTTGCCGTATCTTTAGCCATTTACGGTAGACATTTAAAAAAGATAACAAATCATTACCTGGTTTTAAACGAAGGAATTTCAGGCTGACACCGAAATCAGCTCAAACTTTCTTTATAGGAGTTAATCCATGAATTCAGAATGGCTCGAAAATTCTTTAACCGACGCGATTAAAACTCTGAGAGATTTTACAGAAAATGAGTCTAATGTGAAAAATATCGCCGAAGTTTCAAACGTGCTCGCACAGTGCTTCGCAAGAGGCGGCAAGGCGCTGATATGCGGCAACGGCGGAAGCGCTTGTGATTCCATGCATTTTGCCGAGGAATTCACGGGCAGATACAGAAAAAACAGAAAACCGTTGCCTGTTATCTCCCTGTCGGATTCTTCCCACATTACCTGTGTAGGCAACGATTACGGTTTTGAAGAGATATTTTCCAGGGGGGTCGAAGCTTACGGAACAAAAGGCGATGTCTTTGTCGGACTTTCAACCAGCGGCAACTCTCCGAACATCGTCAGAGCTCATGAAACGGCCATAAAAACCGGCATGAAGACGATTTTGCTTCTCGGAAAGGGAGGAGGCGCCCTCTCCGGAAAAGCCGACATAGAATTCATCGTCAAAGGAGCCACGTCCGACAGGATTCAGGAAGTCCACATGACGGTTCTTCACATCGTCATAGAAGGGGTCGAGAGAATTCTTTTTCCTGAAAATTACGAATAAATCCTATCTTAAGAGCATGATTTTTCCAAAGAAAAGCCTTTCACCCGCCCGAAGATGCCCGAAATAAACACCGCTGGTTAAGCCTGACATATCCATATATTCCGTTCTTTTTCCCGAAACGGAAAACTCGAGCGCTTCCGAAGCCTTTCTTCCCGTGATGTCAAAAAGAATAAAAGAGATCTCTGTCGTCGAGGAAGATTCAAAATCCAAAAGGAGAAGATCATTTTCCCGGCACAGGCGATAAGAGAAAGAAAACCCGCTAACAAGCACATTCCCTGTGAAATCTTCAGACACCTGATTCGGTTCATAGAGCGTTTTTTCAAAATAAATGTCATTGTCAGTGTCGTAATTGACGGCGTGAGTCCATGTTCTGTAAATAAAACCGTTTTCAAAAAAGAAAGAGGGCTGTGTGTTGTGGGTTGCGTCCATCGTGATCTGCTGTTCGGTTTCCCAGTTAATCCCGTCGTATGAACGCCTCGAGTGGATATTGTAAATCCCTGAGACGTTTTTGGCGTATTCAACAGTGAAGGCTTCGTCGGGAGTGACGGCACAGAAAGGGTCGTGTGAATTGAGATTGGTTGTCAGTTGAATCTCCTGCGACCAGTTCAATCTGTCTGCCGATGTCCTTATGAAGACGTCGTATTGATAATCTGTTCCCGTCTTTCTGTGATATGCCGCAAGATAGATGCCTGACAAATCCCTGCATATTCTCGCTCTGTAAGCGCTCGCCGCGACCTGGGTTTTGATTGTGTCCCACGCACCCGCCGGCGACCTGTGGGTTACATAAGCTCCGAGTCCCAACGCTATGTATGTCATCGTCAGCGATCCGTCAGGTTCTCTTAATACGACAGGGTCGTAGACATTCTGAGAAGAAGCCCACGGCAGAGGGATTTCGCCCGTCTTTGTCCACGACGATCCGTCTGCCGAAAAAGCACTGTATATTCTGTATGTACCCGATTCGTTAGAAGCGTAAAAGAGCAAAAGGGAGTCTCCTTCTCCCTTCAGAAGGGAAAAAGTTGATTGATTGCCGGTTCCTGTCACGGCGGGATAAAGAGAGCTCCACGCAGTTCCGTCGTCCGTCGAAACACTCGTGTAGAGGTCTCCGGAAATCCAGTCGGGATTTCTCTCTATGACGGCAAGAAGGTTTCCGTTTTGCATCCTGCAGACCCTTCCTATGATGTCGTTTGGAGTCCCTCCTGAAATGACAACAGGGGAAGATGATGCCACGTGAGAAAAAAGCGAAAAAGTTAAAAAACAGCACAGTATTTTCATTTTATCCCCCGGATTAAGCTTTAAAGATGTTTATACCATTATCGCCGCCTGAAATAAAAGAAATACTGACGCAGGTAAAAAGCCTGTTTGACAGAACGTGCAATTGAAATTATGATACGGTATGATTTCTGCAGTCAGTATTATAGTTATAACCCTCACGGCTTATTTTGATTTTATGCCGCCTTTGCCCGGTCTTTGCGACAATAGCGGAGTCGTCGTCCAAACAGGAGTGACTTTTCCGGGCGGTAAATTCGGAATTGAAAAACCAGAAGAGAAATTATTCAGCGTCACGGAATCTGGGAAAACTCCGCCTTCTCTGACAACAGCCGTCATTCTTTTCGATTTTGCTGATCTCGTACACAATCCCGCGCATACTCAGACAAGCTACGATCAGCTTCTTTTTTCGGCGTCGAATCCGGGAAGCATGCATTCCTATTACAGGGAGGTCAGTTACGGACAATTCTCGCTTTATGGAGTGATAGCAGGCTGGTTTCAGAGTTATTATCCGAGGACCGCTTATGCTCAGCACTATTACGGCATAGAGTGGATATTTGACCCCTATACCCAAAACACGAGCATCGGGGTTTACATGGCCGCCAGAGACGCAGTTTACAGGGCGGAACAGGCCGGTTTTGATCTCAACATTCTCGATCCGGACGGAGACAAGGTTGCGCACGGGCTTTTTGTCGTTCACGCAGGACCCGGCGCAGAACAGACGGGCGACACATTTGATATATGGTCTCACAAGGCGGACGCGAGGGAGCTCTGTGAGCTCATTAGAGACAATTACGACCCTGCCTGCCCTTACATAATTTCAA
>JAFGSQ010000001.1 GCA_016934535.1 candidate division WOR-3 bacterium | reverse complement strand
TATCAAAATATTTTTCTTTTTAAGTCGCGAAACAACTTTAGCGCGATCTACAGCCGAAAGATTAAAGAGTGTATCTAAATCCTCTGCTGAAACTAAAAGTTTTTTTTCATAAGTCAACCGCGCTATTATCTTTGTTTCTATCGGTCCTAAACGGTATGATGTATTATTTATTACCATAAATGCCCCCAGAAGGTATTATCAGATATTAATTTTACATATAGAATAACACGTTATCTTAATAAGTCAATGAATTATTGGTATAGTGCCAGGTCTTGACGAGTAACATTTAATTCAAGGATGCAACTTTATCAAATTTAGATATCCGAAAAAATAGAATCAGGTGTATGGATTTTTCACTTTGAAAGAAATTGACGATTCGTTGTGTGATAGGACGGTAAAATCCTGAAAACCGTGCGAAAAAATTTCTTGCCTGTATTGGTTCAGTGACTTTGACCTTGAAGCAATCCTCGGAATAACGATGTTTATGGGAAGACCGTTTTGAAAAGCAGTCCATCTTTCAGGACTGTCGACATCCGTCCCCGAAATAGAGAGCCATTGTTCATAAGTTTCAATTCGACAGTCTATTGAATCTTCCCGGCATGATTCGTTTAAGAAAATTACTGTTCCGCCAGGTTTGACTATTCGACTGACAACATTCAAATATTTGTCACGGTCGTCATCTGTGACCAGCATGTGAAGCGAACTGATGTCCAATGCGAAATCGAAAACATTTTCTTTTATTTCCCGGCAAACTGTCATGTCGGCTGAAATAAATTCAATGTTCTTGTCGTCATATCTTTTTTTAGCCTTGCTGACAGCTGTCTCGGATATGTCTATGCCCGTGTATTTTATTCCCATTTTTGAAATATGACCGGCAATGTACCCTTCACCGCATCCTAATTCAATCAGTTTAATGTTATCAGAAGTGGAATCTACAGGTAATAAAGAGGTGAGGACAGTTTTAACACCCTCGATGACTTCAGGAAAACTGCTCCAGTAGTCAACTCCCTGTGAATAGACTGACTTATACCTCTTGTCGTAGGCTGTGTAGTAAAATTTTCCCTTGTCCGGTCTCATGACATCAGAATGTTGTGACTCAAATTAATCGACCAGCATTTCTTGTATTGTTTTTTTTATTTCCTTTATGGTTTTATTTTTTATTCTTCCGAGTTTTTTAATTAACCTTAGTTTGTCAACTGTTCTAATTTGATCTAAAACAATCCAACCCATTGTCCCTTGAAAATTTATACTAATCCTTGTTGGATATTTTTTTGATTTTGTTGTCATAGGAGCGATTATGATGGTTTTGATGTTTAGATTCATTTCGTTTGGAGAGATAATCAGACAAGGTCTTGATTTTTTTATTTCATGACCAATTGTTGGATCTAAATTGATCAGGAAAACATCATATTGGTTTATTACCATGTCCAATCATCGGTTTTTAAATCAATAACATCGTCAATTATCAGTTTATCATGATCGTGTTTATTCATCTCTTTGAATTTTTTGTCCCAATTTTTTCTTGGATTGTTTTTGACAGGATACAATACAATATTCCCGTCTTTTATTTCCAAATCCACTTCATTTTGAATAGCGCATTGACGTAATATTGTTTTTGAAAGCCTTATGCCTTTGGAATTTCCAATTTGAATCACATTAATCTTCATACCAACCTCTTTTATATGTAATTATAATGTAATTACCTAATAAGTCAATAGAATTCTGACCTCTTAAAGAACAGGGGCAATCCTTACAATTTTTATATTTCAGTTGAGTCGAGGATATTTTTCTGAATGGAGTTTAATCCGTCTTTCTTGATAAGATCGGCTGCAATAATTGGTGTTTTTATTTATCTACAATTATATAATAATTTATAATCATCAAAAATTATGCCTATGTTCTACGAAGATATATGCAGTGAATTCAATGGAAATTGAAAAAGAAGATTTTTGGGGCTGGCCGACAGAAGAAGAGAGAATCAGAAGAAATCTGATGATTTCTCCTCATAACAAGCTACTGTGGCTCCAGGAGTTCAACGAATTCTTATACAAAGCCCTCACGGATGAACAAAAAAAGAAGAGATTCGACAGACGAAATCCCGGAATAGACGCTTGGTGAAGCCGAAAAGGAGAGATCATGAGGTTTAATATTTCCGGAAAAGATTTTTTGAGAGTTATTTTGGGTTCAGTCGTCGCGCTTGTCATTGTTTTTTTGAGTTCTGTGATCGCTGTTACGGTGTATGCGACAATTCAGGGATTCGCCGTCAGGGGCGCACCTGATCAGGCGGTGATAAACAGTTTTGCAGAAAGATCCGTAGATATGATAACTGCAGTATGCATGGTTTTGGGGGCTTTTCTCGGCGGCATCATTGCGACTGTAAAAATGAAGAAAAACGCTTCCTCGGTCTGCGTTCTGACGGGTATAGTCACCGCCCTGACAGGGCTCACTCTGGGTTTTATCGGCGGACTGAATATTTGGACTTTCGTCGGCATGGCGACAGCCATAGCCGGCGGTTTTTTGGCTGGCTTTATTAAAAAATAATGTCATGTCAGGGAATATTTCCGGTTTCTGCGAACTTGCGAACGCTTGAATCCACAGGTACTCTTGCAGGCAATCGCGACAGAATATCCCGAAGAATGGTCTGATAGTCGAAACCCCTTTTGTATTTCCTTCGAAAAAGACCGCTGACACCGGGTGAAAAAGAAAATTTCTGTCCGTTTATACTTTCTATAGTTATATCCCAATCCGAATATTCAGACCAAAAACATGTTTTCGCTGTTATTCTGGCAATCTCTGCCAGTTGAATTGTGGTAAGATGCCCGTGAGGGCCGTAGGAAAAACTCTCAGCGGTCAATATAGCTTCCATTCTACGGAAGTCAGCGAATATCAACACGAAGCCAAATAAAGCAATTATAAGGAAAAAGAAAAAAATCCCTAAAAGAGTAATCCAGTAATGAGTATTGCTTGCCTGCACTTGAAAACCTGAAGGATTGAGGATGAAAAGAGACAAAAGCGTTGACGACAAACACAACAAGGGAACAGCTATGAATAGAAGAAATATACCGACTATCATGCCTGATTTGGTTTTCCGGTATGGATAATTGATTGTGTCCATTTTATTCTTCAAATAATTTCAATCATAGTATGTTAAATAATTACATGGAATTGTAAACTAATATTTCATTTATTCCGCATTATTTGTCATTTCATCTTTTTGCGGCGTTAAATAGAGTATTCGAAAAGTTTATATTTTACCGGCTTGACTTCACACAAAAATATTTTTCTACTTGGTCCAATTCCTGATTTTCAGTCCAGGAATTCTTTGTAACATAATTAAGAGTATTAGACTTTTATATTACATTACAGGGTTACTACTTTTATGATCCTTTAAAATTGAAATTTTCGTGAGACGAATCATCGAATTTGATCCGGTTCTTTGATTAAAACAGCATCTTCAAGATAATAATCTCGGGGATTGTATTTCTCATGTAATTTTAGGACGAGATGTATGTCGTTCTCGGGGAAAAGCAGGCCGTAAAAAGAGGGTCTGATGGTGTCTTCTTCTGCTTCTTCGAACTCCATGGACTCCATGAAGCATGCTGCCGCATCGTTCCAGAGTTCGACGGAGATCATTCCATCGTAAGTCATCGAATCAGCCATTCCTTCGATGACTTCGAAAGTGAATACAAAGGACTGTCTGCGTTTTTGGGTCGGATACACTTCTTTGAGCAATGCCGTGCACTGAATCAAGCCTGCGGTATCGTAATCTGGTTCGAAGAATTCGGGATATGATTCGCCGAGGGATTTTATAGCGTAAGTGCTGTCGGTTGGATTCAAACCATGGATTGTCACAAAAAATAGCAAAGCGGACGGCAAAAGCATAATGAATTTTACCAATTTATCCAACACTTTTGAATCTTCGATATAAAATCTGATGCAATGTCTTATTCGTGGAGTTCATAAATCCGGATCTGAAGACAAGCTGTCGGTTTGAAGTTCAAATATAAAATTATCCGTGTTGCTCAGGTAGGTGAATTTAATTGCATACAAAAATAATTTACCGTCCTTAATTCCTCCGAACATGTTTACGTACGGGAAAATTAACCCTGAATCATTATCAGCGATTATGTCCGTGCTGTCGAAATTTTCAGATAAAAACGATTTTCTTGAAAATTCATGATTTTCGAAATTCATTGAGATATATGAACTGTCCAACATTGAAAATTCGGCGATAGCTTTATAATGTATGGTGTCCGTTGCCGATGTGTCAACAAAGACAAGTAAATCCCATCCGTAAATAGTTGCACTGTCGCTTCGGACATACAGGTAGAAATTCTTTTTGAAGGAATCTTCCGAACTTTCATAAAGTCCTTCCGTGAGCTGAGCAATTGCATTGAGATTCAGAAAAATAAAAGCAGAAAAAAACAATAATTTCATTTTTATCCTCCCTTTTCCTTTATTGTATATCTTTTCTGCGGACAATAATAATCAAAAAGGTTTTTGAGGTTTTGGCGCGGCGGAAATGCAGATGAATCAGTTTATGCAATCCATTGCCATTGCTATATAAATCGGGTTGCAGTTTATGGGAGGCTTTAAGGGAGTAAAAAAAATTTATTTTATTCGATTAAGTTTGAATTATTGAGATTTAGTTGTAAAATAAATATATCAGACTTCTAAAAAGGAAAATATTTTCCTGCCCGTTGTTTTAAATTTCAATTACATAAAGAATGAAAGGAGAACTAATGCGAACATTGATATCAGTGTTTTTACTAATCATTGTACCTCTCGGTTCTGTTTACGGGGAGAAAACTGTTTTCGGGGGCTCAGCCCGATACGACATAATTATCGGTTTGACTTACAACAGGCAGACCAGCTGTTACGGAGAGCAGGGTGGATTCAGCAATTACACTTCCATAGGAAGGTTTGAAGATGTTAAATTCGGACCTTCGCCATCTCCGGCTTTCGATGCATGGTTTGAAGTCTCAGCGGGTCCGACGAGATCGCACGGCGTAATACCGATGTCGCAAATAAACGGAACCGGAAAGATCGAAAGCTATGAAATAGCTTCTGTGTGGGAAGCTCCCGAAAAAGAGGTCGCTCCACAATCTGTTTCGGGAACTGGAGAATTCAGCCCTTTTCTGGAGCTTTTGACCAAGGAAATGTATTTCAGTGAAGATTTTGATGAAAATAAGACAGGAAACGATATGTCAATCATACCAATTACCGAAACCATTTATTTCCGGTATTGGGAGAATTTTTCCGTTGACGGTCATGAATTGCAATGGGAGTATCCGGATTTTGCTGTCGGTGCAGTCGAAAGCGGAGGATTCAAGTTTTACGTTCCACTTGCCAAGCTTGCCGTGGGTGAAGAGATATTTATAACGATACCTGTAGAAGTCGAGGGAATGACAGGAGCGTGGACTGTACAGTTCAGTCCGAGAGAAGAAAAATAATCAAATCAAGGAAATATAGGATAAAGCGCGACTGAATTTTGATTTTAAAGGCAAAATATATTTTTTCACTTCTTTTCAGGAGGGATTATGAAAATCTTGAAAATCAGTTTATTGCTGATCGCACTTTCCGGTTTTGCGGCCCCCTTGTTGGGCTGGACACAGAAAAATGTCAACGACACTCTGCCCGTCAGCGATGTTCAGTTTCTCAACGACACAGTCGGTTATATTACAATTGATGTAGATGAAAATATCTGGCAAGACACAACCCGGATGTATAAGACAATTGACGGAGGAAATACTTGGATCAAATCATGTTGTTTAGGTTGGAACCACATGAATTGCC